>JBCCAG010000952.1:0-1539 GCA_039814955.1 Cyanobacteria bacterium P01_A01_bin.135 | reverse complement strand
TGCGGGACTTCCTCACCCGACAGTTCCACCGGGCGATAGAGCAGGCTGCTGGGCCGCGCCAGGGGAGCGGCAAGAGCGGGGCGATCGCCATTGCTGCGGTGGGCCAAACGGTGCTGGAGCGCAGCGCTGTTGTGGTGTTGCCGGAGGGCGGGGTAGAGGTGCGCTTTACTGTGGGGCTACCGGCTAGGGGGCGGCGAATTTTGGGGCGGCAGGCGGCGGCGCTACTCTGTGAACAAGTGCCGGCCATGGCTCAGCAGCTAGAATACCCGCAGCTTGATGCTGCGACCCTCACCCAGCACCTGTACAGTGCTGAAGACGCCGACTGGCTGCGGCAGCAGCTTGCGGCAGCGGAGCTGGTGGCCTTTGTGGCGGATGGGGCGGTGCTGCCTCGGGAAAGCGGCGTTAGCGATCGCCCCCTGGCTAGCGGGCTGCCCTTCAGCTCACCAGCGTCGCTGAGAGTACAGTTCGACCGGCCCCACTACGGCCCCATCGCCGGCATGGGGATTCCCCAGGGCATCAGCCTGATTGTGGGGGGCGGCTACCACGGCAAATCGACCCTGCTGCGGGCAGTGATGGACGGGGTATACAACCACATCCCTGGGGACGGGCGGGAGTGGGTGGTGACGGACGGGGGGGCAATGCGGCTGCGGGCGGAGGATGGTCGCCGGGTGGCTAGCGTCAACATCTCGCCGTTTATCAATAACTTGCCCCAGGGCCAGCCTACCAATGCCTTTAGCACCGACAACGCCAGCGGCAGCACCTCTCAGGCAGCTAGCTTGATGGAGGCGGTGGAGGTGGGGGCCACGGCGCTGCTGCTGGACGAAGATACCTGCGCCACCAACTTTATGATTCGCGATCGCCGCATGGCGCTGCTGATTAGCCCGGAGCAGGAGCCGATTACCCCCCTGGTGGACCGGGTGGAGGCCCTGTCCCGGCAGGGGATCTCTACCGTGATGGTGATGGGGGGCAGCGGCGCTTACTTTGACGCGGCGACGGTGGTGATTGCCATGGTGGAGTTTGTGCCCCAGGATGCCACCCAGCAGGCCAAGGCGATTGCCCAAGTGGTGCCAGCGCGGCCCGGTGAGGCCGGGAGCGCCTTACCCACGCCCCGTCGCCTTGCCCCTGCCGGCGATCGCCCGCGAGACAAAATTAAAGTGCGGGATCTGACCCAGCTCAGCCTAGACCGAGAAGTCATTGACTTAAGCGCAGCGCAAATTGTGGATGCGGCCCAGACGCGGGCAATTGGCTACGCTATTCTGCAGCTGCTGGACGCCTCGCCCCAGACGCTGCAGGCCCCCTTAGCTGCGCATCTCTCCCAGCTGATGGACCGCCTCGCCCACCAAGGCTTGGATAGCCTGACGCCGTCACCCCGAGGAGATCTGGCGCAGTTTCGCCGCTTTGAGCTAGCCGCCGCCCTCAACCGAATGCGATCGCTGCCGATGCTGCCTGCCGCCCCAGGTGCAAATTCTCCCCAAGAGCCGCTATGCTAGAGAAGAGCTTTACGTCTTGTAACAATCGGCATGGAATGCATCATTCATC
>JBCCAG010000141.1:0-7337 GCA_039814955.1 Cyanobacteria bacterium P01_A01_bin.135 | reverse complement strand
TAGTTAAGTAAATCGAGCACACCTTGTCTGCATGATTGACGTAGTACAGAACTTGACGGCACCTATTGTTACTGGGCTGGGCGGCCTTCCGTCTGCGCAACTGCCCCTGATTTTGGCTGAAGCAGCGGAGGCGGCTGAGCCCGCCAGCGAGGCCGAAGAGGGTAGCTTCATCTTGGCGGGAGTCCTGCTGAGCCTGGTGGTTATCTACTTTGCGGCAAAGCTGTTTGGAGAGCTCTGCGCCCGCATTAATCTCCCCCCCGTCCTTGGCGAGCTGATTGGGGGGGTAGTGGTAGGGGTATCGGTATTGGGGCTAATTATTTTCCCGGAAGGGGGCGATGCCGGCACCAATTCACTGATCATTAATTTCTTGCAGACAACGGCGGGACTCCCCCCTGAGTCAGCGGGCAGCGTCTTTGCCGCTCAAAGTGAGGTGATCTCCGTGCTGTCCGAGCTAGGGGTCATCCTGCTCCTGTTTGAAATTGGCCTCGAGTCGGACCTAGAGGAGCTGATTCGGGTCGGCCCGCAAGCAGCGGTGGTGGCCATTATTGGGGTGGTGGCGCCTTTCGCGGCCGGCACAGCTAGCCTCATTGGCCTGTTTGGTGTCCCCACCATTCCAGCGGTATTTGCAGGGGCAGCGCTGACGGCTACCAGCATCGGAATTACGGCCAAAGTGCTAGCGGAGCTAAAGCAGCTGGGCTCTAAAGAAGGGCAGATTATTATTGGCGCGGCGGTTCTGGACGACATTTTGGGCATCATTGTGCTGGCGGTGGTGGCCAGCCTCGCCAAGACCGGCGAGATTGACGTCCTCAACATTGTCTATTTAATTGGCGGGGCAGCGACTTTCTTGATTGGGGCAATTCTACTGGGACGGCTGCTCAGCTCCTACTTCGTGGCCCTAGTGGACAACATGAAGACCCGGGGCGAGCTAATTTTGTCCTCCCTGATCTTTGCCTTTGTGCTTTCCTACATCGCTGCTGCCATTCAGCTGGAGGCAATTTTGGGAGCCTTTGCCGCTGGCCTGATTTTGGCGGAGACGGAAAAGCGCCGGGAGCTGGAGGAGCAGGTGGTGCCCATCGCCGACTTCTTTGTGCCCATCTTTTTTGTGGTGGTGGGGGCACAGACGGACCTCAGCGTCCTCAACCCGGCGGTGCCCGCCAACCGCGACGGACTGGTAATGGCCATCTTTCTAATTGCGATCGCCATTATCGGCAAGGTAATTACCGGCTTCGCCGTCTTTGGCCAGGGCGATATCAATAAACTCGCCATCGGCGTGGGGATGATTCCCCGGGGTGAGGTAGGCCTAGTATTTGCCGGCGTCGGGGCGGCTAGCGGCGTGCTCTCTGAGTCTTTGGAAGCCGCCATTATCGTCATGGTAATCATGACCACCTTCATTGCTCCGCCTTTCCTCCGGGTTGTGTTCCAAGAGGTCGCTGAACCAAAAGAGGGCACGGCCATGGCAGTCGAGGGCGGTGCTGACTTTGAGGCAAAGGACTCGTAACCTATGGGATTTGATGAAGGTCCAATCGGGGTTTTTGACAGTGGGGTAGGAGGACTGACGGTCCTCAAAGCCATCCGCCGCCTGCTTCCCTATGCGCCGATTTTGTATTTTGGGGATACGGCGCGTGTCCCTTACGGAACGCGATCGCGGCAGGAAATTATTCAGTTTGTGCAAGAGATTGTCGGCTGGATGAGCCAAGAGCGGGTGCGGCTGGTGGTGATGGCCTGCAACACTAGCTCTGCTCTAGCGCTGCCGGAGGTAAGCACTGACTTTGAAGTGCCCCTGCTGGGGATGATTGAACCAGCGGCCTGCGCCGCTGCCGGAGGCCAGCGCATTGGGGTGATCGCCACCCCGGCCACGGCGGCGAGCCACGCCTACCGGCGGGCGATTACGACCCTCAACCCCGCCGCTCAGGTCTGGGAGGTGGGCTGTCCGGCCTTTGTGCCGCTGATTGAACAAAACCGCATCTATACCCCGGAGACCCGCGCCACGGCACAGGCCTATTTAGCCCCCCTGCTGGAGCAGGGCATCGACACCCTGGTCTACGGCTGCACCCATTACCCCCTGCTGGACCCGGTGATTAAGGACCTGCTGCCGGCGACGGTGCGCCGTATCAATCCGGCGGCTCAAGTGGCGATCGCCGTGGCGCAGCAGCTTCCCGCCCGCTTTGCCGGGCCCTCAGGCTCTGCTATACTGCCCCGCTTCTGCGTTAGTGACGGCCCGGAGCAGTTTGCCCAGTTGGCCAGCCAGTGGCTAGGCTATGTGCCTGAAGTAGAGCGCGTGGTCCCTAGCCTTTGCGGTGCCCGCCCCCTCGCCTAATGCCGGTTAATACAAAACAAAAGTCCCCGGCCTGCAAAGGCCGGGGACTTTCAAGAAAACCGACACCCTGTTACAGGGTGCGACGCGATCGCTCAACTAGCGATAGCAGCAGGTAGATTGCTAAGAGGTAACCGCCAGCAAGAAACGGAATGATAACAGAGGTACTGCAGTGGAACATGATGGCCTTTCGAGTAGAGGGGAGCAGGATGGAAAGCAGTCTGACAAATAGCCAGCTCCAAAACTACGCCGAGTTCAGTTGCAACTGACTCAACGTAGAGGCACAAGGAACCAAAATTGCTTGTGGAGAAGGCAGACGACGCTCAAACTTGAGCACACGACTACTATGGTTCCCACTATTCAAGGTCTGAGAGTTCTGTTTCTCTGCCTTACACAAATACCTCACACAGTCCGAACCAGCCTTAGCTGAACAAACCGAGGGTTCGCGTGGCAGCTGCCGAAACAGCGCCCTTCACACCTTGTCAACCGCAAGGGTGTACTTGGGATATGTAATTTTTAATTCCTTACTTACGAGGATATCATAGCTTTCCTAGGATTTGCTCCGAGTTTTGACTTTTTTTCGAAAGTTTTTGCTGGACAATGCCCCGTTTTCGGCCGGTTTGCAGCTATCTGCAGTCTTGTGGAATCTGTCGCCGCATTAAATGGCGCATTTTCTTTTGTTATGACGATCTGTTTCTTTCGTTTGCTAACTTAGGCGCGTAAATGAGCTTGTTATCTAAGATTGCTGCTGCTGACTCGCGTAATCTGCAATTTCAGTCCTGCAGATGGGGGGCGGGTGACTTAGAATAAAATCAAGATATGTAAAAAAACGTAACTCAACGCCTGAGTCCGCTTAATCATGACCTCAGCGACATCCATCTTTTCTCCTGTCGAAGCTGATTTACAGCTCCTTACTAAAAACCTTAAGCAGCTTGTGGGCGCTCGTCACCCCATTCTCTATGCTGCAGCTGAGCATCTGTTCGGGGCTGGAGGAAAGCGGTTACGGCCAGCGGTTGTCCTGCTGATATCGCGGGCGACGGCGGGGGCTGACATTACGCCGAAGCATCGTCGCTTGGCTGAGATCACCGAGATGATCCACACGGCCAGCTTGGTCCATGACGATGTGGTGGATGAAGCGGAGACTCGGCGCGGCGTTCCCACCGTGCACAGCAGCTTTGGCAACCGGATTGCCGTACTGGCGGGTGATTTCCTGTTTGCTCAGTCTTCCTGGTATCTGGCCAACTTGGACAACCTGACGGTGGTGAAGCTGCTGTCCCAGGTGATTATGGATCTGGCCGAGGGCGAAATTCAGCAGGGGCTGAACCGCTTCGACACAACCCTGACCCTCGATCAGTATCTAGAGAAGAGCTACTATAAAACCGCTTCGCTGATTGCCAACAGCGCTCGGGCGGCTGGGGTATTGAGCAATGTGTCTTCCGCGATGGAGGACCACCTCTACCAGTACGGGCGGCACCTGGGGCTGGCGTTTCAGATCGTCGACGATATCTTAGACTTCACCGCTTCGGCAGACGCGTTGGGTAAGCCGGCTTGCTCTGACCTGAAGAGCGGCAATCTGACGGCTCCGGCTCTCTATGCGCTCGAAGAGCAGCCCTACCTAGCGACCCTAATGGACCGGGAGCTGGCAGAAGACGGGGACCTGGAAAAGGCGATCGCCATTGTGCAGGGTAGCGAAGGAATTAGCCGCGCTAAGGAGCTAGCTCGTAGCCACGCTGATTCAGCGATCGCACACCTGGCTGACCTGCCCCACTCCGACTGTCGCCAAACTTTAATTAAAATTGCTGAGTACACCCTCAGCAGAGCTTATTAAAGCGCTTCCCCAGGTTATAGCCCCAGGACTATGCCAGTTCCCGTTGGCTGGTGCTCGTCAATCCTGGCTGGTGTACATCTGGAGTCGGTATCCAAAGTGCATGGGGGAGCCAACCGAGAGTACACTGGCCTAGCGACCATCCTTCTCAATCATGCCGGACAGCCGAGCCAATCTAGGTCAGTGGCAAGTTCCCCAGAGCGCGGACTTACCTGCCGGCTTCATCGAGCAGGTAAGCGCCCACCTTCCCCCCGCCAGCCGGCGCTATGCTTCAATGGTTGCGCAGCTCCTGTGGCGGCGCGGCATTGGCCCAGGGCAGGTCAGTCCCTTCCTCGACCTCACGCAATACACCCCCACCTCTCCTTTCGCCTTTGGCGAGGCGATGACCCAAGCTTGCCATCGCCTCGCCCAGGCCCGCGATCGCCGTGAGCGGGTAGCCCTGTGGGGCGACTTTGACGCCGACGGCATCACCGCCACAGCCGTCCTGTGGGAAGGGCTAAAAGCTGTCTTTCCCAGTGAGCAGCTCACCTATGTGATTCCCAATCGCCTCACCCAGTCCCACGGCCTCAACCGTGAGGGCATCGGCACCCTCGCCGAGGCGGGCTACAGCCTAATCGTCACCTGCGACACCGGCAGCACCCACACTGTCGAAATCTGCTACGCCAAGACCCTAGGGCTTGACATCGTTGTCACGGACCACCACACCTTACCCACCGCGGGGCAGCCCGAGGGGGAGCCGGTTGCCCTCATCAATCCCCGCAGCTTACCGGCGGACCACCCCCTGGCTCACCTGTCTGGGGTTGCGGTGGCCTACAAGCTGATCGAGGCGCTATATGAGCACCTAGAGCTACCGGATCAGCCGGAGGCCCTGCTCGACTTGGTGGCCATTGGCCTGATTGCCGATTTGGTAGAGCTGCGGGGAGACTGCCGCTACCTGGCCCAGCGCGGTTTGATCCAGCTCCAGAAGCAGCAGCGCCCGGGACTCAAACACCTGATCAAGCAATGCCGGCGCAGCGGCGATCGCCCTGCTGATATCTCCTATGGTCTGGGGCCGCGCATCAACGCGGTGAGCCGTATCCACGGCGACGCCAGCTTTTGCGTTGAATTGCTCACCACCCTAGACGAGAAGCGGGCGGCCTACTTGGCCCAGCAGGCGGAGCTGGCCAACCAGCGGCGGCGATCGCTGCAGCAGCGAATGTTGCTGGAGGTGGAGGCGCGGCTCTCGGATTTAGACGACACCACGGGGATGATTGTCCTGTCTAGTCCCCAGTGGTCGGTGGGAATTTTGGGGTTGGTGGCGGGGCAGGTGGCTCACCGCTATGGCCGGCCAACCCTACTTTTGCAGACTCCTGTGATAGACTCCCAAGCTGAGGGGGCAGCCGGAATGGGCTTAGCTCGCGGGTCGGCCCGCTCTGTCGGCGGCTTGGATCTCTATACCGTGGTACAGCAGCACGCCCACCTGTTGCACCAGTTTGGGGGCCATCCCTATGCCCTGGGGCTAACGCTGCCGCCAGAAAACATTCCCCTGCTGCGAGCTGCCCTCAACCGCCAGGTGCGGGTGACACCGGTTGAACGTCCCGCCCCGACGGCAGATGGTCTCGTTACCGTTCAAGATATGGGCCATGACCTATTCCAGGCCCTCAAGCCGCTGGAGCCTTTTGGAATGGGCCACCCGATTCCCCGGCTGCTGCTCACCGACGTCTGGTTCTCTCAGGTTCGCAGTTCAAGGCAGACCGACCTGCAGGGAAAGCATATCGATTACCCCCACCTCACCTGCCAGATCTGCGACCAAAGCTGCCCGGATGGGCGACCGGCGATTTGGTGGGGACACCGCAAGCCTGATCTGCCGGAAGGCTGTTGCCACGCTGTGGTAGAGCTCGACTTTGACAGCACCCGCAAGGACTACCGACAGCGGATCATTTCGGTTGCGCCGGCTAACGCTGACGCCAATCAGGGCCATCAGCCAGTCGCCAGTACCCCAGGTGTAGCCTCTGGGGAAGTGCCAATCCGGCCGGCTGCCAATGCCCCAGAGACGGTGTGGCAGCAGCTTGTGGGGGTCGCTAAGTATCTTTGCCGCACCGAGGAGGCCGTTGAGATTGATAAGCTGGCGGAGCGCCTTAGCCTCAGCCGCCCGGTCCTGAATCTGGGGCTGGAGACCTTGACCAAAATTGGAATTGCAGTAGAGCAGCCTCAGCCTGACTGGTTGCAGATGCGTCAGGCCAAACAAAAAGCGCCGCTCAGCGATCAGCAGGCGGCGCTCTATCGATTTTTAATGAGTGCCTGGGAAGTGCAGTTTCAGCATGGCTATGGCCGTGAGGCCAGCCGCTTAAATAATGCAGCTCATGGTCAGGCGCTCGATGATGTTATTGAAGTGCCCTAGGGCTAGCTGCAGGTCATCGTTGCTGTAGAAGTCCTCAATCCGATGGATTACACGACCTTGATCAAAGAGTACCAGCGTGGGCAGCGATCGCAGCCGGTAGGTATTGGCGAGCTTCAGGCTGTCATCTGCGTTGACAGTAACAAGCTTGAGCTGACCATCCCAATCAGACTTGAGCTGGCCCAGCATCGGCTCTAAAAGCCGGCAGAGCCCGCACCAGGGGGCAGAAAAGTGGACTAAAACAGGTGAACGAGAACCTAACACATCGCGGTGGAAGCTATCTTCGTCTACAAGTGGGGCCATCGTTTCTTTTATAGGTATTTTATTTTGAGATGGATGAGACCCGGAAACCCCGTGAGCGATCCCCGGAATCTAAATCCTTTATATGGGATCACATTTTATAGGAAACTTCCCGTTAAGAAAACTGTATTTTATAAGAAAGCTTGCCGAATGCTGCAATTCGTAACATGGTGTGATGATTTCGACGCATTCTCGTCAGCTAAAGCGCTACGCTGCTAGCACTCTTCACCATTAGCGGGTGCGCCCACCACAGCAACGCGATAAAGATTGCCACGCCAACGTAGGCCGGGCGAAGGAACTCCCGAAACTTTAAGGTCTGCTTCCCTTGGGCGATCGCCAGGAAGGGGATCACCGAGGTGCGCTGCTTTGCCGCCTCAAAGGTCTCACCATAGCGCTGGGCCATGCGGCGATCCCCGTGCCACACGGCAAACAGGTGATGGCCAATCAGACCTGCTGAGGTAAGCAGGGTAAACGTAGTGCCCAGCCACAGGCAGTGGGCCACGCACCAAATCACCTGACCT
>JBCCAG010000153.1:0-7077 GCA_039814955.1 Cyanobacteria bacterium P01_A01_bin.135 | reverse complement strand
GGCCGCAGCCGGTGGACCGGGTTTACCAAGATATCGGCGGGCGATCGCAGCTTGCGGCCCTCTATGCCGACTGCTGCCGCGATCCCCAAGCGGTCGGGGCGGTAATCGTGCCGCGCTTTGCGGATTTGGGGGATTCTTTGGTAGCGGTGGAGGGCTGGATTGCCAAATTCCGCCAGCTTGGTATCTCCCCCTGCACTGTAGATGGGGCAACAGCCCCAGCCGACCTGCAGATGGCCCTGACCATTCAGCAGCAGCAGCGGCAGCAGCGCAGTCAGCAGGGCCATGCCAAAAGCCGGATTGCGGGTAAGCCGCCCCCGGGGAAAGCGCCCTACGGCTATCGGCGCAGCGCCAACCAGTACCTTCTAGACCGCAGCGCAGCGGCGGTTGTCAGAGCATTTTTTGACCACTTCTTGCTGTATGGCTCCCTGCGGCAAAGCGTGCGCTACCTCGCTGTAACCCATGGCAAAACCATTTCCCCTTCTACGGGCAAGCGCTGGCTGTCGAGCCCCGTCTACCGGGGTGATCTGGCCTACCAGAACGGAGATGTGGTCCCAGATACCCACACCGCGATTCTGACGCGAGATGAGGCGGCCCAAGTAGATCGTCTGATGCGCCGCAACCGGCAGTTTGCGCCTCGCAGCCGCAGTGCCCCTCGCTCTCTAGCCGGACTGGTGCAGTGTGGGCGTTGCCACGAGCCCCTGGTGGTTAGCAAAACCGTCCGCAAGCGCGGTCGCCGCCGGGTACAGGAGTACCTATACTTGCGGCCCCGCCAGTGCCCATCCCAGGGCGGGGATGGCTCCCCAGGCTACTGCAAGGCCTTGGCCTACGAGGCGGTGTTAGGGGCTGTCATTGACCGTATCTGCGAGGAGCTGCCCCCCAGCGTTGGTCAAGCGGCGCCGCTTCCCGTTGCCAAGCTAGGAGACGGTATCGGTCAGGAAGTTACCGCTAAACAGGCCCTGATTCCTCAGGTACAGGCCCTGCAGACCCAGGGCATTTTAGACGAGCAGACGGCGGCGCTGCGCATCTACGGGCTCAAGACCGAAATTGCTGCTCTGCAGGCCCAGCTTGGCCAGCTCCCCCCCGCCAGCCTACTGTCCATTGCGGAGACGCTCTCGATCCCACAGTTTTGGCGCGACCTTTCGGAAGCTGAGCGCCGGTTTTACTTTCGAGAGTTTATTGAAACCGTTCGCCTGACGCAGCAGGCCCAGGGCTGGCGGGTGGAGCTGACCTATCGGTTTAGCGTGCCCCTGATAGATCAGCCCCCGCCAGCGCCATCAGCGTAACTTCCCACACCAGCCGCGGCTGTACGAACCGCCGGATGTGCTCTCCCGCGCGCTCTAACAGCTGCAGCCGCTGACGGCTAGCGGTCCAATGGCTCTGGAGATCGTCGCTGAGATTGTCACCACAGTACTGGTGCTGCAGATAGTCGATCAGCCACAGCTGGGCGGGCACCTCTAGGGCCGCAATTTCGCGGGCGGTGACCAGAGCCTGGTTTACGGTTGCTGGGGGCTGGGCCACGGCAGAGGCGATCGCCTCCGGCAGGGTTTCCCACTGGCGGCGCGCCGCCATGGCCTGTCCGGGGCTGCCCTGGGCTATGGTCAGCAGCTCAGGCCGCTGCAGGAGGGCCTCAGCGCCAGCTCGCTGCAACACGGTGGCCATATCCCCTAGGCTCAGCCGCCGAAAGGGAATCTGCTGGCAGCGGGAGATGATGGTGGTTAACAGGCGATCGCGGTTGTCCGATAGCAAGATCAAGGTGGCGCTGCCGGGCTCTTCTAGGGTTTTGAGCAGGGCATTGGCCGCTGCCTCCGCCATTACCTCTGCCCCCTCAATCACTACCACTAAGCGGGGGGCTGTTAGGGGCGGGCGACCCAAGAAGCGGGCCAGCTCCCGCACCTGCTCTAGGCGAATCTGCGGCGGCGATCGCCGCTTCACGCCGGCTGCTTCCGCCTCCGCGGCGGTGTAGCGCTGGCCCTGGTGAAGATAGGTAGGCTCTACCCAGAGCAGGTCGGGGTGAGACTGGCTTTTAGGGGATGCTCCTCCGGTCAGCAAGGCTGCCGCGAACCGCTGAGCGGCGAGCCGCTTGCCGACGCCGGCAGGGCCTGAAAATAGGTAGGCGGGGGCAATGCGCTGACGCGTCAGGACCTGGGTGAGCAGGGTGACTGCTTGGGGCTGTCCAACGAGTTCTGAAAAGATTTCCATTGTTAGGGGCTTGGGGTTGCTTCGCATTGCCACTGACGCAGGCGCTGCTGCACTACCTGCTGAATCGCGGCGGCAATACCGTCGGGATCGCCGCCCGCCTCAATGCAGACAATGCGCTCTGGGGACTGCTCTGCTAAGTGCTGGAATCCCTCACGGACGCGGCGATGGAATGCGATGCCGCTCTGCTCAATCCGGTCACTGGTACCCCGCTGCCGGACCCGGCTGAGGCTCTGCTCCACCTCTATATCGAGCCATAGGGTTAGATCGCTCTGCAGGCCGGCGGTGGCAATTTGGTTGAGGCTGTCGATCAAAGGCCGCTCCAGTCCCCGACCAAAGCCCTGGTAAGCCACCGTCGAATCGGTGTAGCGATCGCAGAGGATCAAGGCCCCAGCGTCAAGCTCTGGCTGGAGCTGGGTCATGACGTGCTGGCAGCGATCGCTGGCATACAGCAGTAGCTCTGTTGTCGGATGAATCTCCGGCTCAGCCTCGCTACTGGTTGCCAACAGAATTTGTCTAAGCGCCTGCCCTAGAGGCGTGCCGCCAGGCTCTCTGGTGGCAACAATGGAGCCTCCCCATAGCGAAGAGTGGGCTAGCCACTGCTGTAGCCGCCGCAGCTGGGTTGTTTTGCCGCACCCTTCAATTCCTTCAAACACAATCAGCCGACCCCGCATATTAAATTCTCTAGTCAAAACTTGGAGATGACGACACCTTGAAAAATCAGGCTGCCTATACTAGCCTGGTTGTGTAAGTTGCGGGCGCTTGCTTGCTGCGTCTAGGTGTGCTGCCTTGGCAAGGTTGCGGAATCTTTTTCCATTCTATAACTTACGCGTTTCCCGCCTATCGCTGTCCTGACTGTCGCTCACGCTGGACGTATAACATATTTTGTATGCAGCACTACGTCTTTGTTCTAGTTAATTCGCTATAGACTTGTTGTGGTGGCCTACTTCACCGCACCGCAGCTCGACTGCCGGTGATGGGCAAACTAAACCAAAGGTCCCATTCCCCCTGCGTGTTGCCTAGCTTTAAGGGTTAAGCCTCTTATAGCAAGGGCGCAACCTTGTAGTCTTTGAACCGCAGATGCTCCCATGGCTCGTTATATCGGCTCCTGTAAGGCAGTCACATCCCTCAAGGGAATTCGGCACCTGATTACCGACGTTCTTAGGGCTTGTGACTTCAACTTAGTTTACGAAAAGGACGACTATTTCTTTGCGAAAGAGCTGCCTGGCAACGTCAACTTTTCTAAGCTGGTCACGGTAGAGGTTTTAATTGACAACTACTCGCGGCTCTCAAGGGCAGCGGAGCATCCTGAACTGGAGATGAGCTTTGTGCTCAAGAACGAGGAGCTACCACTTAAGCTTGACAACCACTGCCGCCGCAAATTTGACCGGGTGCGTCAGGCGATCGCTGACAGCGACGAACTTGAGCTAGTGGACGCTGCCTAGGTGGTGTAGTCGGCGTTGATCTTCACGTAGTCGTAGCTGAGGTCGCAGCCCCAGGCCACCCCGTTGCCGCTGCCGTGCCCGACATTGACGGCGATCGCCACCGTATCCTCCTGGAGGTAAGCGCCTGCTGCCGCCTGCTTGAGGTAATCTGACGCCTGACTGCGATCAAAGTCCAGGGGCTGTCCCGCTTTTAATAGCTGCGTTTTCCCGAGATGAATATCCAGCTCCCGTTGGTCAAACGGCACCCCCGCCCGCCCTGCGGCTCCGGCAATGCGCCCCCAGTTGGGGTCGCGGCCAAAGACGGCGGATTTCACCAGTGAGGAGCCCGCAATCGTACGGGCGATCTGGCGGGCAGCCCGGTCATCCGCGGCGCCGCTAACCCGCACCTCAATCAAGCAGGTAGCGCCCTCCCCGTCACGGGCGATCGCCTTGGCCAGATGAATGCAGGCCTGGGTCAACATTGCTTCTAGCTGGTCTGCGGCCTTGCCGGGGGCGGTGATAGCCGGCGTTCGCGATTCGCCGTTGGTGAGGGCAATTAAGCAGTCGTTGGTGCTGGTGTCCCCGTCTACGGTGATTTGGTTAAAGCTCTGGTTAGCGGCGCGGGCCAGCATGGCCTGCCATAGCGGCGGCGACACCGCGGCATCGCAGGTGATAAAGGCCAGCATGGTAGCCATATTGGGGTGAATCATCCCCGACCCCTTAGCGATGCCGCCGATGCGCACGGGGCGATCGCTGATGGTGGTCTCTAGGGCAATGGATTTGGGCACTAGGTCCGTGGTCATGATGGCGCGCTCGGCGTCATTCTCCTCACTGGTCAGCTGGGCCACCAAGGGAGCGATCCCGGCTTTGAGGGGAGCCATCTTAATGCGCTGGCCAATTACCCCAGTCGACGCCAGCAGTACCGCGTCGGGAGCTATCTGCAGGGCCTCCCCGACAGTTTGGGCGCTCTCTAAGGCGTCTTGCCAGCCCCCCTCACCGGTCGCGGCGTTGGCCTGCCCGGCGTTGCAGAGTATGGCGCGGGCGCTAGCCTTAGCGGCCAGGCGCTGCTGGCAGTACTCGACGCAGGCGGCGCGCACCTGGTTGAGGGTAAACACCCCAGCGGCAATCGCATCTACATCGGAAACAATCAGGGCCAAATCTTTAGCACCCGAGGGCTTGAGACCTGCCGCAATGCCCGCTGCTCGAAACCCCTTGGGGGCAGTGATGCCGCCCGTTATTGTCTGCCAAGTTGCCATCGCGCTCTACCGTAAGAATTGATCTAATCAAATCTTATCGAAGCGTTGACCATTTAAGCGTCCCGGCAATGATTAACTAGCGACAGGCAGACCGCCAAAGGTCATGGCCAGGTTGTCATCTGTCAGCGTTTGGGCGGTGATGCCTGAGGCGAGCACCGTTTGGTTTAGCAGAATCACGCGATCGCAGAATGTGGCAATGGCGGACAGGTCGTGGGTCGACACCAAAATCGTGTGCCCTTCATCCCGAAGCTGCATCAGCAGGTCAATAATCTGCTTCTCCGTTTTAACGTCCACCCCGGTAAAGGGCTCATCTAGCAAAATTACTCGTCCCTGCTGGGCCAGGGCCCTGGCCAAAAACACCCGCTTCTTTTGTCCCCCCGACAATGCACCAATCTGGCGGTGACAGAAATCATCCATGCCCACCCGCTCCAGGCTCTCCATCACTAGCCGCTTGTCTTTGGGGCTGGGGATGCGCAGCAGGTTCATGTACCCGTAGCGCCCCATCATCACCACGTCGTAGACGCTCACGGGAAAGTCCCAGTCCACTTCATCGGCCTGGGGGACGTAGGCCATTAGCTGGCGCTGCTGGGCCATTTTCGGAGAGTAGCCGCTGATGTGGACCCTGCCCTGGCCAGGTTTGAGGAAGCCCATAATTGACTTGAACAGGGTAGATTTACCGCCACCATTGGGGCCGACGAGGGCGGTGATACTACCGGCGGGGACGGTGCAGTTGACGTTGTACAACGCTAGGCGGGCGTTGCTATAGGCGACGCTGAGGTTATCGACGGTGATGCTGAGAGGCTGGATAGAGGTCATAATTTCGCGATTAGATGGGTTGGGGCAAGCAGGGGTGATGTCGGATGGGGAGAGGCGATCGCGTTAGAGGGAGTGGTGGCGTCGGACGGATAGGGCGACCGGCCAGTCGCCCGTACAAAAGGGCAAGCCCATGAAAGATGCCGTTAATTATTCAAGAGGCCCTCCGTAATGGTCTGGGCATCATAGGCCAGCAGATCTAAAAATGTCGGTACCGGCCCGTCCTCGGTAGACAGCGAATCCACGTATAAATTGCCGCCGAATTCAGCCCCCGTTGCCCGCGCCACCGTCTTCTGACCCTCATCACTCACCGTGCTCTCGCAGAACACTGCCGGAACCTGGTTTTGGTTCACCTGGTCAATCACGGCCTGCACCTGCTTCGGCGTCGATTGCTGATCGGCGTTAATGGGCCAGATGTAAATTTCCTTAAGGCCATAGTCGCGGGCCAGGTAAGAGAAAGCCCCCTCACAGCTCACTAAGACGCGCTGCCCCTCCGGTACCCGGCCCAAATCTTCCTGGAGCTGGGCGTCCAAGGCCGCTAGCTCCGCGCTGTAGGCTTTAGCGTTGGCGTTGTAGACGTCGGCGTTCTCCGGGTCTAGGGCCACAAATGCCTGACGGATATTCTCGACATACACCAGGGCGTTGCGAGGGGACATCCAGGCGTGGGGGTTGGGCTTATCGGCATAGGGCCCCTCGGCGATCGCAATGGGCTCAATGCCTTCCGTAAGCACCACCGCCGGCACCTCTGCCACACTGCCCAAAAACTGCTCGAACCAGCGCTCTAGGTTCATGCCATTGTAGAGAATCAGGTCGGCGTCCTGGGCTTTGACTAAATCGCTAGGGGTCGGCTCATAGCCGTGAATTTCTGAGCCGACGCGGGTGATGGATTCTACGGTAAGCTGATCCCCAGCAACATTGCGGGCCATATCCGCCAGAATGGTGAAGCTGGTGAGCACTTTCTTATCGGTGCTGGCCTCGGCAGATTCGGGGGTAACGGATGGCTCACCGCTACAGCCGGCCAGGGTTACGCTGGCTAGCAGCCCTAAGCCTAGCCAGGCCAAGCGAGTTGGGCGACTGATAGCTCGCAGTATGTGCGATCGCGCTGCCCCACTTGATCCCATGTCCCGGCACCTGCATTTCATAATCACTTCATTTTCATGATTTCATAATCGTTTCATTTTTGCCACAATCCTGTGACAGTTTATGCCGATCGGTTGTGCCTAGCGGCTAATCAGCCACAGCACCAGCGGCAGGGTCAAAAAGCTGAGCAGCGTGGAGAGCACCACGGTTTTCGCCACCCGCAGGCGATCGCCCCCTAGCTCCGTCACCCAAATGAGCGAGTTTACCGCCACGGGCATGGCCGCTTGAATCACCAGCACCTGGAGATC
>JBCCAG010000548.1:0-3378 GCA_039814955.1 Cyanobacteria bacterium P01_A01_bin.135 | reverse complement strand
TTAGTGACCCGCACGAGCCAGTTAGGCAGGCTGAGTCGAAAGAAGAATAGGGCAAAGGAGCGGCTCTCGCCAAAATCTACCGGAAGTCGCATTAGGTACACCGACGACACCCCTTCCAGAGAGCTGGCGTAGTGGGGGTAGCGGTAGTTGATGGTAATGGGCAAAGTTGTGACCTCGTCAGCCCGCTCCGCGAGTCCCAGAAACTTCGCCAGCAGCCCTTTGTAGGAAACGCTGTACTTGGCCCTTATAGCGTTGTCCGTCGCCTTGAGGTCTAGCAGCACCGGGTCAAACCAGCCCTGCAGCTCTTGGTGCAAAAACCCATGGAAGACATCCATGGCATTTTCATTACATACGGAGAAGTGTGCCTTGAAGTGGGCTGTGATTGGCACCATAAACCAGCCGTCTTCTTCAAACTCGGGTACCTCCGGCAGCGATCGCTCATTGGCCAGCTCCGCATCCCCCGGAAACACCCACATTAAGCCATACTTCTCCTGCACCGGGTAGCTGCGGACGCTAACGCGGGGGCACTTTTGTGTAGGCGGCAAATAGGGGATGCTGACACATTCTCCGGTACTGCCGTCAAACTCCCAGCCGTGGTAGGCGCAGGCCAGGGCTTTCCCGGTCACCTTGCCCCGATGCAATTCGACCCCCCGGTGGGGGCAGCGATCCTCAACCGCATGCAGCTGCCCGTCCTCGTCCCGGTACACGGCCAGGGGCCGCTGCCAAACAACAGCCTGCACCGCTTGGCCGGCACGGAGCTGGTTAGACCAACCCAGGGGGTACCAGTAGTTGGGATTGATGCCAATCCTGCGCACGGCGGCTTGCACCGACTCGCCTTTGAGCGCGGTCGCTAATTCATGACTGACTACGTCTGTTGCCGTATTCATAGCTTATCCTGGTTCACCCATTGTTCACCTAACTGCCAAGCTGCTGTGGCTAGCCGCTTATACCTCTCAACCGTCACGCAATCGCCCCGCTGCTGTAAATTACCCAGTGCGCAGTTTGCGTACTGTCACTGAGCCCCTCGCCAAACTTTATCGACATGTTATAAAGAGTAACGCATGGATTGACATATGCATGACATCTGAGGTAATCGAATCGGTTCATCAATTTTAGCGGTGTCTTGCCTAACTCTGTCAACCGATTGCCGTTGCTGTCAGTGTTCCGGGCGCTAAGCATTTGGCCATACCGCCGCTCAAAATTTCTCTGCATATGTCTCCAATCTCTCGAACGCCTAAGCACTTTCCCCAGCTCTGCGTCTTGGTCTGTGCCGGCTGTCTAACGACCATGACCGGCGGCGTCGTCTCGCCAGTGCTGCCGGAGATTGTGCAGCAGCTGCAGCTCGACCCGCGCTGGGCCGGAACGTTAGTGAGTATCCACGCGCTGGCGATCGCCCTGTTTACCCCCATCTTCGGGCTACTGGCGGACCGGGTGGGGAAGCTACCGGTGCTCCTGACTGGGTTGCTGTGCTACAGCCTGTTTGGCGCAGCAGGGGGGATAATGACCCAACTGGGGCCGCTGCTGCTTAGCCGGGTGCTGCTGGGAATTGCCAGCGCCAGCATCGCCGCTGCCAGCATTGGCTTGCTGAGCACCATGTACGAGGGGCACCAACGCACGAAGATTTTGGGCTATGCCACCAGCGCCATGACCACCGCCAGTATCTTGATTCCCCTGGTGGGGGGCTGGGCGGGCTCGTTCAACTGGTCTTTTGCCTTCTATCTCTATGGTTTGGGGGTGCCGGTTGCCATTTTGGCCGCGCTGATGCTGCGGGAAGGCCGCTACCAGGCCAGCAGCATGATTGCCAGTCCTAAAGAACTGCTGCGGGTGATTCGTCGCCCCGCCGTGCTGCGGCTCTATCTGAGCGTCACCCTTGCCGCCGCCATTGTCTATACGGTGGTCATCTACACGCCGCTGTACCTGAAGGCCGTCATCGGCGCTGGCCCAGCCTTGAACGGGTTTGTGCTGGCGATTCGGGCCGTGGGGGCGGCGGTGGTATCGGCGATCGTCGCCAGCCGGTTGGCCAAGCGATTAGGCACCGCACCGACGGTGGGTCTGGGGTTTGCCACCATGGGGGCCATGCTCTGCACTATTCCCCTCTTGGATCAGCTCTGGGCGATCATTCCAGCAGCGGTGCTGTTTGGCATGGGCTTCGGCATCACCATCCCCAACATCTACGATGGGCTAGCCGCCCTCTCCCCCCCCGAGCTGCGCTCCAGTGTCCTGGCCATTGGCACTGGCACCAACTCCCTGGGCCAGTTTCTATCCCCCCTAGCCCTCGGCCCCATCTGGAAAGCCGTCGGCCTACCGCCGGTCTTCTACGCTGCCGGTATATTGGCGATCGCCGTGGGCCTGTGGAGCTGGCTGACCGGCACAACTCAACCATCGGCAGAGTAATCGCAACAACATAGACATATTTGGTGCGTTATCCCCCGGCGACATCGGGATACATTTCGCAAAGACATGGCACTGCCATGCCCCTACCGTTCGGCTCGGTTTCCCAATGTCTGAGCCCCGTAATGCGTTATCTTCGGTGACAGCACCCTACCCGCAACAATTCCCCACCGCAACCTGATATGCAGGGGGCCGCTGGGGGAGGCATCCCGTCACCCAGCCAGGGGGTTTGGGGGCAGCGCCCCCAAGCAAAAGGTAAAGCAGACGCTTCATGTCTTCGCCTCAAACTTCTCCTCCCAAGCATCGTGACTACGGCGAGCATCCTGAACAATCGGCGACGCCGCCACCAGCCGGCACACCAGCCAATTCACCAGGGATAGCGGAAACCGCATCGGACGAATAATGTCTAAAAACAGCACTGCCCGGTAGCCGTCCGTATTGTTCCACACCTCGTGGTAATAGGTATCGTCGAAGATCAGGCTCTCCCCTTCCTGCCAATAGGCAATCTGATCATCCACCTGGATATAGCACTGCTCCGCCGGCTCCGGCACCTTGAGCCCCAAATGGTAGCGAATCAGCCCTTTGTGCTTACCGCGATGGCGAGGAATATGCTTACCGGGAGCCAAAATCGAGAAAAAGGCCACCTTGAGCCCTGGAATCTGCTCCAGCAGCGCTGCGGTTTCCGGGCAGCGGCGACAGTTCCCCTCTGCCCGAAAGCCAAAGGCCTTGAAAAAGTAGGTCTTCCAGCGGTTGTCGTTGGCAATTCGATACTGCCGCTTGGAGATATCTTGAAAATTGGGCAGGTCATCCACCCGTTCTAGAACGGCGTCTAGCTCCCGGCGAATGGTGGTCCAGTTCTCCTCTAGCAGCGCGGCCCAAGGGAACTGCTCCTTAGTAAAAAATACCGATTCTCCAACCTTAGAGTAGGTCGGCACCATCTTTTCGATCTGCGGCACCATCTTCTCTAGCCGCTTGACCACCACACCA
>JBCCAG010000375.1:0-4546 GCA_039814955.1 Cyanobacteria bacterium P01_A01_bin.135 | reverse complement strand
TGAAGCTGTGGCAGCTCAACGGCGAACTGGTGCGCACCTTTCACGGCCACCAAAACATCGTCCGCAGCGTTTGTTTTAGCCCCGACGGCAGCCTGATCGCTTCGGCTAGTAATGACCAGACAGTACGGCTGTGGCGCACCGATGGCAGCCTCCTGCAGATTTTTGACGAGCATTACAACGGCGTGCGCCACGTCAGCTTTAGCCCCGATGGCAAGCTGCTGATTTCCGCCGGCAACGACCGCACGGTACGCATCTGGCGGCTAGACGGCACCCTGGCGATCGCCCTCTACGGCCACCGGGCCCGGGTAATGTCGGTGAGCCTTGCCCCCGAGAGCGACCTGATTGCTGCCGCTAGCGGCCGGACGGTGCACCTGTGGCGGCCGGATGGCGATGCCGTGGCGACCCTACAGGGCCATGACGCCCGCATTTTGGACGTACAGTTCAGCGGTGACGGCCAGCGGTTTGCCACCGCCAGCGCTGACGGCACGGTGAAGCTCTGGCACCGCCACGGCAATTTGCTGAAAACCTTCCGCGGCCACGAAGCCCGGGTACGGGGGGTGCGGTTTGTGGAAATTGAAGGAGAGCCTGGAATGGAATCTGAGGTCCACCTGCTATCCTACAGCGCCGATCGCACCGTGCGGCTATGGCGATCGGACGGAAATCCGGTGCGGGTGCTGCGGGGCCAGCGATCGCCCATCTGCTACGCTAACGTATTTGCTGGGCAGGTGGTGGTGGTAGAAGAAGCGGGCCGCGTCCGCAGTTGGGACTTAGCGGCGCTGGCCGAATCCGACGAGCTGGAGCCACAGGAATTTAGCCTCAACGGTCGCCCTTCCCCCGCCCTACAAACGGAGCTCGACCTGGCCGCGCTGCTGACTGAGGGGTGCCAGTGGCTGTCAGATTACTTGACCTACAGTAGCGAAGTGTCTGCCAGCGATCGCGCCATTTGTGAAAGTCAACCCTGAAGGGGTAGCGCTAGGGCGATCGCTGGCGCTGCCGATTGAGGGGATTGTGATATCTCGGGCATACTAAAACTAACTCATGCCTGGCGCTTGTTCCCTCACTTAACTCATGATAGATCCAACCCCGCAGCGCTCCGAAACCGTCACGGCCCAGAACGCTACCCTCACTAACTGCGATCGCGAGCAGGTGCATATCCCTGGCGCCATCCAGCCCCACGGCATCCTGTTTGTACTGCGGGAACCCGACTACACCATTACCCAAGTTAGCCAAAATACCGAGGCGCTTCTGGAGCGCGCTCCCGCAGACCTGCTAGGGCGACCTATCGAAATCTTAGTGGGCGGGGCTGTTGTTGAACAGATTCAGCAATGCTTGGAGGGCGATTTTGAGAGCCTCAACCCCATCTCTGTAATCGTCAGTACGGAAGCAGCGGAGCTGGCTTTTGACGGCATTGTCCACCGCCAAAATGACACCATCATCTTTGAGCTTGAGAAGGTGCCGGCGGTAGAATCTACGAGCTTCTTTGACTTCTACCGGCTGGTAAAGACCACCCTGACCAAGCTGCAGAAGACCCGCAGCCTGCAGGACCTGTGCGATGTGGTCGTGAGGGATGTCCGCAACATCACCGGATTTGACCGCGTCATGGTGTACCGGTTCGAAGAAGACGGCACCGGGGTCGTCACAGCGGAGAGCTGTAGTGAGGGGGCTGAATCTTTCCTAGGTCTGCGCTATCCCTCTACCGATATCCCGGCACCGGCTAGGCGGCTCTATCTGCTCAACTGGCTGCGGCTCATCCCCGATGTGCTCTACGAGCCTGCGGGTGTGATTCGCGAGGATGGGGAGTCAGCAGTGCCCCTTGATTTAAGTCATTCGGTCCTGCGCAGCGTCTCGCCCCTACATATCGAGTACCTCATCAATATGGGCGTGCGCGCCTCTATGTCCGTCTCTTTGATTCGAGATGGCAAGCTCTGGGGCCTGATTGCCTGCCACCACAATAGCCCGCGCTACGTCAGCTACCAAGTTCGCACCTCCTGTGAGTTCCTGGGTCAGGCGATGTCTTTAGAGCTAGCGGCGAAGTCAGAGAATGAGGACCTGCAGTACGAGGTAGCGGTGAAAGAGCTGCAGGCTCAGCTAATCGACAGCCTTACCGACGAAGATTCATTTACCAAAAGCCTTCTGAAGAAGGAGAGCATGCTGCTGCAGATGGTAAATGCTGAGGGAGCCGCCATTTGCACGCACGACAGCCTATCCTGCGTTGGCGCTACCCCCACTGAAGCGCAAATTGGGGCGCTAGTGGAATGGGTGCAGGACAACATCGAGGACGATATCTTGGTCACCTCGAACCTGCCAGAGAAATATCCCCCTGCAGAAGACTACAAGGCGATCGCCAGCGGCCTTTTGGCGCTCTCCGTGACCCGCACCGTTAAGAACTATATCCTTTGGTTTCGCTCTGAGGTGGTGCAGTCGGTGACCTGGGCTGGAAATCCCAACAAGGCGTCTGAAGTCATGTCGGATGGCACCATATATCTGTCGCCACGCCAGTCCTTTGAGCGCTGGCAAGAGAAGGTTTTTGGGCATTCCCTCCCCTGGAGGTCCTGCGAGATCGACGGCGTTTTCGCGCTGAAAAACGCCATCGTCGGCACCGTACTGCGACAGGCAGACGCAATGGCAGAGCTTAACAGTCAGCTAATGGCGAGTAACGACGAGCTAGACTCGTTCGCCTACGCTGCCTCCCATGACTTAAAAGAACCGCTCAGGGGCATCTACAACTACTCCAACTTCCTGATTGAGGACTTCTCTGAGTTGCTCAATGAGGAGGGGGTGAGTTACCTGCAATCCATCGCTAAGCTCACCCAGCGTATGGAGAGCTTGATCAACTCGCTGCTACATTACTCACGCCTGGGACGCGCCGAAATTCACAAGCTCCCAGTTGACATGTCAGAGCTGATCCAGGAAGTGGTAGACCTGTTTCAAAGCCGGGCTGCAGAAGAGACTATAGAGCTGAGGATTGCGCCGTCTTTGCCATCGGTGCCGGGCGACTCTGTTCAAATTATGGAAGTCTTCACCAACTTGGTCAGTAATGCCATCAAGTACAATGACAGCCAGCAAAAGTGGGTCGAAGTCGGCCTAGCGGATACGGCTGTCCCCCTCGAACGTAACGGGATAGCGCTTCCCTCGGTAACTTTCTACGTCAAAGATAACGGTATTGGCATCCCAGAAAAGCACCAGGCCAGCGTATTTCGCCTATTCAAGCGCTTGCATTCGCCCAAGAAGTACAAGGGGGGAACGGGTGTGGGGCTAACTCTCGTGAAGCGAATCGTTGAGCGCCACGACGGGGCTATTTCTCTGTCCTCAGAGTCAGGTGTAGGAACGACCTTCTACGTTACGCTACCTAGCAGCGTGTAAAGGTTTATTTAGCTAGTTTTAGGATGGATACAATTTCTGAAGCCTCCTACCTAATTGTTGTTGAGGATAGCGATGCTGACTTTGCTGCGTTAAAGCGCTCATTTGGTAAGCTAAATATCTCTAATCGCGTCCGCCGCTTCGAGAGTGCGGATGATGCCATAACTTTTCTTGAGGACGTCTATAAGGATATGGCTCAAGCCGAGCCTGCTGTTATCCTGCTAGATCTGAATATGCCAGGCACCGACGGCAGAGACTTCATCGTTCAGGTTAAGCAGGACGACATCCTCAAGAAGATTCCCATTGTGGTGTTTACAACTTCCTCCAATCCTAAGGATATTGAGTTTGCTTATCTGAACGGTGCTAACGGGTATATGGTTAAACCGGTCAGCACTACTAAGTTTCAGGACAGTATGAGCAGCTTTAAGCGGTATTGGCTGGAAACGAATCGCCTTGTGTAGCGACCCGCTTGCGCTAGAAGCAACGCGCCGGGTTATGCGAATCCTTTGGCATAGATTCTAATCAACTTATTGCATGAGGGCCCCACTGATGTACAGGGAGCGTTGAGCTTTTACTCTCCTTGTATTTTTCCAGTTTAGGGTCGGTTAAGTGCTGATTGGGAGTTAGGTATGGTACTTGGGGGCAGGCCCCCAAACCCCCGTCTGGAGGACGAGCGCGTCCCCCAGGCCCCCTCCGTATAGCGGTATCTCGTTGCGCTGTTTGGGGCAGGTTCGGTCCAGTGCCGGTCTTGAGTTTCGGACTATAGCTAGCTCCCTTGGGCGATCGCCCCTCCCACAACCAATCCCCCAAAGCACCCAAAACGGGTGGTAGGGCGGTGCCCGCCCTACCTCACACAACCAAAACGTAACAAAAAATATCAAACTCCCAGGACACCATCTCTTATGCAGGGGGCTGCTGGGGGAGATATCTTGTCCCCCAGCCAGGGGGCTTGGGGGCAGCGCCCCCAAACACCATGCTTAATTCACCAACACAAGCAAACAAAAAAGCGCCCCCAGGAAGGAGGCGCTTTCGCTCTAACTCAGACAAGCTGAGCAGTAGCCGAGGGCAAAGCCCTAGCCGTTGATGGCAGGTGCCTCAGCAGCCGCTAGGTCAAGCGGGAAGTTGTGAGCATTGCGCTCGTGCATCACTTCCATGCCCAGGTTGGCACGGTTGATGATGTCCGCCC
>JBCCAG010000155.1:0-7035 GCA_039814955.1 Cyanobacteria bacterium P01_A01_bin.135 | reverse complement strand
GAGGCGATCGCGCCGGCTGTGGGCTGCTGCTCTAGGAGTCGAACCGCCTCCGCGGTTGAGCGCGTGGGCACTAGGGCCACCTCAGGAAAGTGCGCCTCAAGCCACCGCTGACACTGGGCCAGCGCTTGGGGGTGAGAATAGATGGCATCGATGGCGTCGATGGACGCATAGGACAGCAGCGCATGGGCAACGGGCATTACCCAAGCCTGTCGAATTTTCAGCAGCTCAAGCTGCCACAGGGCATCCAAGGTCATGGTGACGCTGCCCTCTGTCGAATTTTCCATCGGCACAATCGCAAAGGTGGCCGCCTGGGTTGTCACCGCCTCTAAAGTTTGGCCAATGCTAGGATATGGTGCAAGCAGTAGGGTGCCAAGGCCCCGCTGATACCACCAGTCTGCGCAGGCGATTGCCGCTGCCTCTGCGTAAGTGCCCTGAGGCCCGAGATGGGCAAGAGTAATTGTCATAGCCTGCTGCCAAAAACAGGCGCGCCACTGCCGTGAATCGCGCCTTGAGGTTCAATGCCTGACATTATATCCACATATCGGCCGACATATCGGCGATGCAGCACTCCGAGCGCCCAGCAACCCACCTCTGATGCAGGCTGGCTGCGCCGCTGCCGTTCTGCTGATCCGTTTCCGCCTATACTTGATAACTGTAAGCTGCCTTTTGGTTATTGTGCCCCGATGGTATCGCGCTTCACGGCTTCTCAGTCCGTTAATCTCGACGTCCCTGGCCCCCTAGAATCGCTGCAGGCCTATCTAGACCAGCCCGAGCGCATCGTCCGGGCTCTATTTGACGCCGATCGCATTCAAAGTTTGGATGGCCGCACCTTTCGTCTACAGATGCAGACGCTGCGGTTTTTTATGCTGCAGATTACGCCGACGGTAGATCTGCAGGTATGGACTGACTCCGACCACGTGCTGCATATCAACGCAGTAGACTGCCAGCTTGCAGGGACTGATGTCTTCGCCCATCGCTTTCATCTATCTTTCACCGGGTTGTTGCGTCCGGTTCAATCAGCGGCCCGCCGCGCTGATTGCGGCACTAGCTGCGCTACTGGTCATGCTGATTTGGCGGTTGAAGTAATGCTTCCGACTCCCTTCGCTGCCCTTTCTAACTCTGTCCTCCAAATAGCCGGCAACAAGCTTCTCAACGGCGTTTTAGTGACGGTTAAGCGGCGGCTGACCAGTCAACTTAGCGCAGATTACCAAAACTGGGCCGCGACCCGACTCGTTCAGGTCGCGGCCACGAATCGATGAGGCTTACAGCGCTTGTCCAGCGGTAGAGGGTGCTGCAATAGTGGATGCATAGTCCGACGGGCTCTCGAAAATTTCAAATGCCTTGTCCATACCAGCGATTTCTAAGGTCATCCGGGCCTGCGGGTTGAGAGAGCTGAGCGCAAGCCGGGCGTCTGCCTCGCGGGCCATCTTCAGCGCAGTGGCCAGGGCCCCCAAGCCGCTACTGTTGATGAAGCCAACGTTTTGAAAATCAATCAGCAAATGGCTAACGCCAGCTTCTACATTCTCTTGGACCCAGTCACGGATCTCAAACGCGTTGACCTCAGTTACGAATTTCTCAGGTTGATAGGTTTTCAGCATAGGAGAAATAGAGATTGTAGTTAGATTATGTACATGGGAACCGCAGACCGCACTGGATATAGCCGCTGCCTCTAGCTTCTGTAGAGAGACCTTATCATAAGTGGGCTACAGTCCTATTAACTTAAAAACGCCCCCAGCTCGGCGGAGAGGTCCCCCGTCGGTTGGTTGGTTGCGCCTTGAAGGCCACTATTCAAGCTGGCATATCTATATGTAAGCATAGGAGCCTGAAAGGTTTTATAAGTTTCTATCAAGACTTGGACGGGGCTTATATCGAGACAGAAAACTTTCCACCTCGGCCCGATTGGGAACTGCATCCTGTGCTCCCGCCCGGGTAACGGCGATCGCGGCGGCGGCAGCGCCGTAGCGGACTGCCTCTGCAAAGGGCTGCTGGCGGCTGAGGGCAACGGCCAGCGCCCCGTTGAAAGCGTCTCCGGCAGCGACGGTATCGACCGCCTGCACCGGGAAAGCTGGGACGGCAGCCGTTTCTGCCGCTGATCGGTAGAGTACCCCCTGAGCCCCGAGGGTTATCGCGACAACAGCCACGCCTCGCTGCTGCAGCCAGTCAGCGGCACGGGTCGCCTCATCTAGATTATTCACTGAGGCCCCCGTCAAAATAGAGGCCTCCGTCTGATTAGGGGTAATGACGTCCACAACACGGTAAAGTTCATCGGGAAGCGATCGCGCCGGCGCTGGGTCAAGCATCACTTTGACCCCTGCCGCCGCCGCCGCTTGGGCAGCCGCCAGCACCGCTGGTAGCGGCACCTCGAGCTGCAGCAGTAGCCAGCTTGCCTGGGGCAGCAGCGCCGATAGACGCGCCACATCAGCTTCGCCCACGGCCCCGTTCGCGCCAGGAATAACCACAATATGATTGTCGCCTGGCTGATCCCCGGATCCGGACAAACCAGCGCTGACCTCAATCATCGCTGCCCCCGAGGACAGGTCCGTATCGGCGTAGACTTGGCCGCAGCCTACCCCGGCGTCGGTGAGGTGCTGAAGCAGCAGGCCTCCGAAGCTATCTGCCCCCACACGCCCTACCATCTCACAGGGTTCCTCTAAGCGGGCCACCGCCACCGCTTGATTGGCTCCCTTACCCCCCGGCACCGTGGAAAAGCGATCGCCCGTCAGGGTTTCCCCCGGCCGCGGCAGGCGGGGCACCTGGGCAACGAAGTCCATGTTGATACTGCCAAACACCAAAATCGTCATGGGCTGTAGATCCTTTTACACTAGAGGGGCTGAGGTACAGCATTTTCCATGCTAGTGGAGTATCTAGGGTGGAGGCGCGGTGTGCATCTCCACCAAACCTGTACCTTACGCAATTGAAAATTGCTACATACAACGGCTCTGATGCATTTAATCTACTACGGCGCGAATAGCTGGCTGTGGGACCTCAACGGCTACCGCATTTTGGTCGATCCCTGGCTAGTGGATAGCCTGGTGTTCCCCAACTTGAGCTGGCTGTTCAAGGGGGACCACACCGAACCGGTGCCGATGCCCGAGCAGATTGATCTGATTTTGCTCTCTCAAGGATTGCCGGACCACACCCACAAGCCAACGCTTCAGCAGCTCGACCGCAGCATTCCGGTGGTGGGTTCCCCTAACGCCGCTAAGACGGCCCGCGCTTTGAACTACAGCAGCGTCACTGCGATCGCCCCCGGTGAAATCTACCGCGGCGATCGCCTAGAGATTGCAGCATTTCAGGGAGCTCCTGTCGGCGTCACCCCAGAAAATGGCTACTGGGTCACGGTCCTGCCTAATCCCGACACATCTAGCTCAGCATCCCCCGAGCCAGACCCTAGGCCAAACGCTAAGCCCATGACGCTTTACTACGAACCCCATGGCTTCCCCCCTGGAGATATCGCCACCCGGGGGCCGGTCGATATTGTCATCAGTCCCATTGTCAACTTGGAATTGCCCCTGGCCGGGGCAATTATTCAAGGCGAGAAGACGGCCTTACAATTAGCTGAAGCCTTGACGCCCCAGCTATTTCTCCCCACTGCGGCCGGGGGCGACAACATCACCTACAGCGGCGTCCTCGATGCGGTCCTCAGCACCAGCGGCAGCGCAGAATCCCTGCGCCGCAGCCTAGCGGCTCAGCAGATATCCACCACCGTCGTTGAGCCACTGCCCTATCGGCCGGTTGCGGTTTGAAACCGCTGTCCCCGAGTAAGATAGGTACAGCAATGAGGTGTGGGAGGGCACAAACATGACCATATATGTGCTGCTGTTTAACGCGGGAACGGACAGCGAGGGTATCCACACTCTCAAGACGAGCGATGACCGCAACATTGTGCTCATGTTTGAGGACCGTGATGACGCCGAGCGCTACACTCTGATGCTAGAGGCACAGGATTTTCTCGTGCCGACCGTGGAGCCCTTTGACCAAAGCGATATCGAGGACTTTTGTCAGGGGGCAGGCTACGAATGCAAGCTAGTGAGCAAGGGGGACTTGGAGCTGCCACCCGAAGCCAGCGTTGACGAGACCGACTGGGAGAAAGAGCAGCAGCAGCCCGCGGAGCCCAGCAACGGCGACGGCAGCGCCGTCATGTCCGACAGCGAGCTTGATCGCATCCGCCGCCACCTGGAGGGTTTGCTTTAGGCTTTACCTGGCGCTGACGGCGGCCAGGTGATTGACCCTGTTGAGTAAATCCACGGTGGAGAACCCTTTTGTCAGGTAATCGGTGGCCCCGAGGCGACGAGCCTCGGTAAACCAGTCCTCCGAGAGCCGGGAGGAAACCACTAAAATCGGCATGGTCATCTGAGCCTGGCGACAGCGGTCGATCAGGGTAAACCCGTCCATGTGGGGCATCTCGATATCGGTAATTAGTAGAGCTGGGGCAGGGTTGGCTTGAAGCCAGTTCCAGGCCTCTAGCCCATCGGCGCAGGTGCGGGTTATATGGCCGTTAGCGCTAAGGCTGGCCTCAATTCGCCGCCGCATTAGGGCCGCATCGTCCACAATCAAGATAATGGGGGGCTCTGAGGCGGGCGGCTCGGCCTGGTCGGGGGCCACAGGGCCCCTCAGGGGCTGCTTGGCAGTTGCCTGTAGCTGAGCCGCGATCGCGGTGCCGTTGAGCACCGGGACGAGGGTGCCATCTGGCTGTAGGCTCACCCCGATCATCCCCTCGGGGGGCTGCAGGGGAGCGGGCAGGGCGTTGATCAGCAAATCAGACTGCCCTATCATTTCGTCAGCAATTAGCCACAGCCCTTGCCCGTCATCTGCAGCATTATCTACAGGTTGAATATAGGCGCAGACTGCAGAATTTTCTAGGACGCGCTGCTGGGGCTGCCGCTGCCAGTAAGTCAGTAGGTCAAGGCCAGGGAGCGGGTGACCCTCGGTTTCAATCTGCCACAGGGGAAGGCTCCCTGAATTACGGGGCGGGAGTGCATCAAGCTGATCGAGGAGGGCGACGTGCTTGGCGTCTTCAAAGGGAATGGCAAACCGGCGATCGCCGGCCCGCAGCAGTAGGCAGGGGACGAGCAGGTGCGGTACGGGGAACTGCAGGGAGACTGTTGTGCCTTTGCCCAGGGCCGTCTTCAAGGTCAGCTTACCGCCCATGTCAGCCAGTTGGGCCGCGACGACATCCATGCCAACGCCCCGCCCCGACACATCGCTGGCGCTAGATTTAACGCTAAAGCCTGGCTGACAGATCACCGCTAGCAGTGCATCAGGGGTGCTGGTATCGGTAAGGGGGAGACCCATGGCCCGGGCGCGATCGCTAATAGCCTGGGCATCAATGCCGCGCCCGTCGTCCGCCAGGCTAAGCCGGTAGAGGTTACCTAGCCGCTGGAGCGATAGCGTTAGGGTGCCTTGGCGGGGCTTGCCCAGGGCTTGCCGCTCTGCCGGCGGCTCTTGGGCATGGTCAAAGGCGTTGCGGATGAGATGCAGCAGCGCTGGCTCTAGGCTACGGGCGCTGCCCACATCCAGCTCAATCTGCTCCCCTTGAATCACCAGCTTAGCGGGTTTACCGAAGCGCGTGGTCAGATCCCGCAGGATGGCCCTAGCTCGAAACGCCAAATTTCGAAAGGGCACCAGGCGGCTCTGTTCAACGGTGGCCTGTAGGCCGAGGATATTACTGTCTAGCGTCTGCAGACTATCGCTCATGTCCCGGGCGGTTTTCTCTGCCTCTGCCCCTAACTCAGACAGCCGCAGGCTGGTTTCCAGCAGGCGGTTAATGGTGACGTATCCCTGGCGATAGCGCTCTGGAGTAGGCCCCTGCGATCGCATCTCCTGCATGTCATCTACTAGAGCGTAGTCATCTTGAATTTGGCGCAGGCGGCTAATGTACTGAACGCCCTCCTGCGCGAGGGTAGACAGCTGCAGAATTTGCCCTTCTAGAACGTTGTACACCCCTCGGGTGCTTCGGATGGACAGTAGGGCGCTGATTAAATCCTGAGCTGAGCGATTTAAGCGCGCCAGCGGAACGGGGATCTGGACTTGAGCTGTGTCTTGCGTCTCGGCGCGCAGGAGACGATTCTGCAAGGCGCCTCTAAGATTTTGCGGCGGCGTGGCGGCGTCTAAGGCCGGCTGTAATGTGGTTTGGAGAGCATCCGGTGGCGTTTCTAGTGGCGTCTCTGGGTTCTGCGCCGCCCCAGCGATCGCCTGGTCTAGCAAAGCCAGCGGGTCGCTAAGGCTGCTGTCCCCGTCACTCGCTGGCAGCTCAGCGTTTACATCCGCTTGAGCAGGTGACCCTTCGGCGTTCGGCGCACTGTCAAAATCCTCTCGACGCAAGCTGGCCTGGTCTAAAAAAGCCGCCATATCGGCGAATACATCGTCGGGTGCGCCATCCCATGACAGATCTACCGGCTCAACGGTCGTTAGCGGCTCCGCGATCGCCGTAACATCGAGTGGGTCTACAGCCTCGCCCAGTTCCAAAGCAAAGTTGACGGGTTCTCCGCCAGTTTGGGCGCACTGCTTTAAGGCACTGCACAGCCGCGGCCATTGGGTCTGCCAATTGCCGCTCCTGGGCTCCGCAAGCAGCGCCTCGGCCTGCTCCAACAGAGAACCCCAGCCCGCGGCTAGCTGCAGCGCCTCCCCGATATGTTGAAGCTGCTCAATGATACTGCCGGCGACGTCAACCACGGCTTCCGGCAGTGGCTCTGCCGCGTCTAGGTTTTCTAGGGCAATCTCTAGCTCTAGCACCACTAGGTCAAAGCCTTGCTGGGCGAAGTCCTGCTGGATTTGCTGCTGCTGCGTCCAGCGGGGTAGATAATGGGCCTGGACCTGCGATCGCAGCTCCGTGATCCGCTCGACCGATGCCGTAGGGTGGTGGAAGTCGGCCAGGGCCTCACGACTGTCCATTAAACTAGCTGAGGCCAGGAGCTCACCCGCCTCGCTCAGCATGTCTGCCAACCGCCCGTCTTCTAGCGGTGGCGCTGCCTCGACACTGCGCAAGTCGGACAGTAGGTCCTCAAGGGCGGTCGCCACCGGCAAAATTGTCAG
>JBCCAG010000045.1:0-12594 GCA_039814955.1 Cyanobacteria bacterium P01_A01_bin.135 | reverse complement strand
TTGACGGGGACGTTGTTGCGGCCAAAGGACTTGTGCAGGTGCTTGAGGGTAAGGGTCGCCATGGGGGAGCTGGTATAGAAACTGCCTACAGGGTATCAGCCTACCCTGATGGGGAGCCATTCCATGTTAAAAGCCATTACCAATCACGATGAAGAGGGCCCAGTAGTAGGGGTGGCTGAGCTCGCTCTAAAGTGGGTTGCCGCTAGGATGTGCTGATATTAAAGGCTCTCTAAGCGATCGCGGCGGTGCCGCTGCGAGAGCGGACAAGCTGGATGAAGTCGTCGCTGACGGTGTGGTCGCGGGTGTCGGCGGCGTAGTAGACGAGCTGCTGCTGCAGACCCTCAGCGACGGGGAGGGGCAGTAGCTTGGCGAGCAGCAGGTAAACGCCGCGAAAGCGGGGATCGTCGAAGTGCTGGTTGGGGCGGTCGTTCCCCTTACCCAAGAAGGTTTGGACGATGAAGTACTCCATGATTTTGTCGTGGCGGAAGTGCCAGGTTTTGGTGGGCCTGCCTTCGCTATCGGTGGCCTCGCGGCGGGTAACCATTTTGTGGCGCTCCATGCACTGCAGCTCGTGGTAAAACTCGGCTTCAGGGATGGCGGTTTGGTCGGTGAGGCGCATGGTGTAAACGCATTCGAAGAAGGGCTGCAGGGGGAAGGCCTGCAGATGCTTTTGCCGGTAGTCCTCGGCCATCAGCCGGTACTGCTGCTCCTGCAGCCGCAGCAGGTCGGGGGTTTCGTTTTGGGACAAGAGCTGGGCCACCAAGGTGAGGTCCATGGGGTTGGACAGGATGATGCGGGTGGCCCGCTGCTCTTCTTGGTTCTGCTCAGGGTGGAACATAGTGGTGAGGTAGCGATCGCAGGCCTCCCTATAATCTTGGCCGCGCACGGGAGCGTCGATGGGCAGGGTGGGCTCCCGTGAAGCCAGAAAGTTATCGACCTGGCGGCGGGCCAAGGGTTGCAGCACAAAGGTGGTGGCGGTGGCGGGCGATCGCCATTCCAGGGGCTGGGTGGTCATGATGATGTTGCCCTTGAAGTAGCTCTCCACGAATTCGGTGATTTTGGCGCGGGTGTCGGCGGTGACTTCGTTTAATCCGTCAATGCAGATGTCGATAGCGCCGCTGTAGATCAGGTTGCGGAGGAATTTGGGATCTTTGGCCATGCCGTGGAGCTTGGCCTGTATGGCTTCGCTGACGCCCTGGGCGCAGCGATCGGCGGGGAGGAAGACGATGATGGGGGCGGGGCGGAAGATGTGGCGCAGCTTGTTGAGCCGTCCCTGTTGGCGGGCCTGCCGCCCCAGCGCGTTCTGGATGATGTGGCGCAGGAACATAGTCTTCCCCAGGCCCGATTCCCCTTCGAGGATGAGCTGGCCTTTAATTTTGGGGATGGTGGCATAAACGGCTTGCTCGCCCCCGGTGGCTTTGTTGACGATGGTGGAGTTGGGGAAGTAGGCCCCGGGACGGAAGCCGTCTAGGCCGGCGTCGGCGAGGAGGGAGTGCTGGAAGGGGGCGAACAGGCGGGAGCGGAGGAAGGGCACCCAGGCGAGGACGAAGCCAACGTAGCCGAGGCCGGTGATACGGCGGACCCAGGGGTTCCAGAAGAAGATGGCTTGGATGGGGGGGGATTTGGGGTAGGCGAAGATGAGGAGGAGCCAAAAGGCGGCGTGGGTGGCCCAGAGGTTGCGGCCCCAGCCGAAGGTGCGCCAACGCTCTAGGGAGGCGATGGTTTGCTGGAGTTTGGCGTCGTGTTTGGAACCGATAGCTTTGAGGTTGCGGTGATGCTCTCTGAGGAGGGAGAGATCACTGATTTGCCAGGTTTGAGAGTCTACGATGTCGGCAATGCGGCGGGACCACTCGTTGCGGAGTTTAGGGGGGAGGTTGTTGTCTTTAGGCCACTTTTTAGCAAAGGTCTTTAGAATTCCTTTGGCTTCTTTATGAGAGATTTTCTGAATGTCTGGAAGAAGGGATTCGTCTCTTACACCCAGCCATCTCAAAAGAGATAGAGAGTCTTGGTCATCGCTGGCAAGATAATATGCCAGAAAGCGAAACTGCTGAGCTATTGGCTGATTTAGACTGACTGCATTAAGAGCTTCGTGAACAACAACATCATTATGTTCTGTGGGTCCTATGTTAGTAAGGGCCACTACTGCATTCTGAGAGACGCTATTGTATAAGTATTCTTCATCTGTCAGGGCATGGTCAAACGCAGAAAATTTGCCTCGGCCTTGATTACGCAATGAATATGCAAGTCCGTGTATTTTCTCTGAAGTTACCTTGCTGATTTGCCCTAATGAGTAGACCAAACTACTACGTAACCCATCTTCTGTAGATTCATTAGTGAGAGTATTGACAAGCTTAATAATAAGATCTTCATCAGTTACCTTATTCTTATGACCTAGCGCATAAGCTGTAATACGCCGCAGCTTATAGTTAGAAGAATTATCCGTAACAACATCTATGAGCGTAGAACTTTGTTCTCTAGAATTTTTGCTATCTATCTGACCTAAGCAGTAAGCAGCACTTGCCCGCACCCAATCATCGGATGACTCATCAAGAAGGATCTCGTGGATTCTAGAAATTTGCTCATTCGAAGCTTTGTTTACAAATCCAAACGCTTGAATAGCAATGCCACGTATTCCAGCATCCGTAGATTCATCTGCAAAAACTGCAAATAGTTTAGGGGCTTGGCTCTGAGCCGCCTCAGCTATAAGACCTAAATTCCAGGCTGCAAGACTACGTACTCGGTCATCATTCGACTCATCAGTTAGCAAATTACCAAGTTTAGGAGCTTGGTAATTTGCGCTATCGCCAATTTGCTCCATAGCCTTTCTGACAGCAAAATCCACCTGCATTCCAGTCGATTTATCAACGAGCAAATCAAAGAATACGGAAGCTTGATCCTTAGCTGGTTTACCCATATTACCTAAAGCGAAAGCAGCACCATTACGCATAAACTCATTTTCTGTCTTGTCAACGAGTATCCCGCTGAGTATGGGGATTTGCTCTTTAGCTACTTCGCCCATATGACCTAGAGCAATAGCCGTGCTCCTACGTATTTGTTCACTAGCTGATTTGTCAACGAGTATCCCACTGAGTACAGGGATTTGCTCTTTAGCTATTCCGCCCATATGACCTAGAGCAGATGCGGCATAGCTACGTATCTCGTCATCAACTGACTCATCGGTCAGCATATCGGATAACTTAAGAACTAGATCCTCATCTGATTTACCTATCTCCCCTATGGCTACAGCAACATCGCCACGTAGCTGCTCATCAACTGACTCATCAACGAGCATAGACATAAGTACGGGAATTTGCTCTTCAGCTACTTCACCCATCTGTCCTAAAGCACCAACTACCGCGTTCTGAATTTTGGGCTGTAATTCAATGGATAAGTCTTTACTATTCAGTAGTTTAACTACACGTTGGTAAAGCGCTTCCGGAACACGTTCCCTACTCTGCGGCTCCGCTAGCTCAAACTCCGCCAGCTTATTCAGCGCCTCCACCCACACTAGCGGGTCAGCGTCCTCCAGCGCCGCCTCAATCCCCCGCAATTGCCAAAGCTCCAGCTCCGGCTTCTCCGCCGCCACCGCCTGAGCCCCAATGCCAACATCCATCAGCACCACAAACAGCACAGCCAGCAGCCCACACAAGCCCCGCCGCACCCATCTCCACCGCCACCAAGCCCAAGCACTCCCCACGTACAAGCTCCCCATCATCCCCGCCCAAGGTTCAATATTCTCTCTTTATAGCCCAAGGCCCAGTAGCGGTCAGTGATCCTCCAAATTTCTTAAGCGCGATCACCCAAAGGCTATGCTAGACGGTGCCCCCACGACGGTTACTACCGCAGCAATGTCAAATGCGATCGCTGCTATGATCAAATCGGTAACCTGCGGATGCCAACCTGGACCATGACAGCCACCCAACCCAGCAGCAGCCCGGTAACACTATACGACACCGATTACATGCAGTGGCTCACGACTACTGTGGACCAACTGCGCCACCAAGACTACAACCACGTCGACTGGGCCAACTTGATCGAAGAAATTGAAGATATGGGCAAGCGGGAGCGGCGAAGCCTAGAAAGTAACTTAACCATTTTGCTCCTGCATTTACTGAAGTGGAAATATCAGTCCAATAAAAGAACTGGGAGCTGGGCAGGTAGCATCGCCCTTCATCGCCGCCGTATTCGTAAGGTATTAAAAGACTCCCCTAGCCTCAAACTTCAGCTCGAAAAAATGCTGCCTGAGGCTTACAAAGACGCGATTAATCAGGCCGCTGCTGAAACTCAGCTTCCGGCAAATACTTTTCCCAGTGAATGCGAGTTCAAGCTATTTCAAATTATGGACGATAGCTTTCTGCCGTAGAGCGTTCTCATAACATCTAATCCTGCAGGGTCGATCCACAGCGCCAACGCCTAGGCTTTTTAGTCCAACGGCGAAGCCCGATCCCCCAACGGCCACCTCTAGGACCCGGCCATTGACCCTCAAAACTTGGATATCGAAGCTCTGGGCTCAAACCGCCGAGTACCAGAACTCCACCGATGCAGCTCAAACCCTCAAAACTCAGGCTTTTTTCCCAGGCCGCCAAGCTCTGAGCTCGGACGATACAGCTCAGAGTCTCAAGGCCCAGGCTTTCTGCTCCAACAGCCGAATACTAGAACTCAAACACCCAGGCTTTCTACGACACCGGCAAGGCTCAACCCTCAACAATTCCAAATTACCCCAGAGCCTGCTGCAAAAACGCGATCGCCCTCCGCTAGCAGCGCCTCAGCCTCATCAATCTCTGTCTCCTCAATCTGCGGCGCAGCCCCCCCAACCTGAGCCAAAGCCCGAGGGGCGATCGCTCCTTCAACCACCAGCACCGCCAACCCCAACCACAGGATGAGAAACCGCATGAGAATTTCTTGCCCAAAGATATACAGCAGCATATGGCCCCGATCCCGGAGGCGGCATGGAAGTTAACGGTATTTGAATGATCCCGTACAGGGCAAGAAGCGCTGCCAAACCCAGCCGCAGATTTTCAAGTTTCGCCAAAGCAGGGCCAACTGGGAATGCTAAGGGCGATCGCAGCCGCAGGGTGACGCTGTCGCTGACGGACCAGAGGGAGGCGATCGCATCGCAAGCGGGCAGAGCGCTATCAAACTGTAATAAACGCCACGATAAAGACTAAATACGAGAAGAGCGCTAGCAAGGCGAGAACGTTGGCAGCCGAAGCGGCCCAAATTGACCTAGAAGCAGAAACAAAGGCCGCAGCAGCGAGCAGTAGCCAGGCGAGGGCGTGAAACCACCGCAGAATAATAAAGCGTAAGCCATCGGCTGCAGTAACTTTTTCACTGGGCCAAACGCTAATCCAGATAACGGTAAGTATAAGGCAAACGCCGCCCCAAACCACAAGCGGCACACCAAAGAGCTTTGCTCCCACTCTCTTGCCTCCAGTACTAACGTTTTACAATCTTTTGTCCGCTTGTCGCCCGTAGGCCAATGCCCCACCACCGCCTGTACTCCAGCATGGGAAATGCTGTAGTCTTTATAGTTTTGATTTTAGTCTCTTAAAAGTTCGGTCGGTGCAAAAGCTAGCTGTTGACAACCAAAGCCACGGCCCTACCCTGTTCTGACAAAATTTCGGCCCGGTTATTCCTGCTACTCGCCCTCAATTGGCCCCTCTAAAGATGTGCACCTGGGTCATCGCATGCTGGGCCAGTTATCCAGCAGCTGCCCTTGAATGAGACCATCTTGGACATAGATGGCCCGTCGGGTTTGGGCTGCCAATCGGAGTTGCGATAAATCTCTAGAGCCTGCTGCAGCTTCTCCAGCGCGGATCGATATTGGCTCCTCCGCCAGAACTCAAGAGCCTCATCAGAGAGGCGATCGCCCTCTGCCAGAGCGCCTCAGCCTCGCCAATCTCCGCCAGCCCAACCTGCGGCGCAGCCCCCTCAACCTGAGCCATCACACTAGGGGCGATCGCTCCCTCAACCACCAGCATCGCCAACCCCCAACCACAGGATGAGAAACCGCATGAGAATTTCTTGCCCAAAGATATCCAGCAGCATATAGCTCCGATCCCGGAGGCGGCATAAAAGTTAAGCTGATGCCCGAAAGAAACGACTGGCGAAGAATCGTCCCATGACCACCGCCACCCTTCGGATGCCCGAAGACGTAATCGACGACCTAAAGCGCGTCGCGCCGCTGCTTAGATTTTCCGGCTACCAGCCATTAGTTCGGGCCTACGTGGGACAAGAGCTACGGGCCGATTTAGAGCGACTAGATAGCGATACGATCTCTGCGCTAATTACTAGCTTGAAGCGGCATGGGGTAAGCGATGACGTTTTACAAGCCGCAGTAGATGAAGTTGCGCAGCGCTAATCTGCCCCTCGCGGCATCTACCTCACCCCCGCTCATGGCCAAGTGCTCAGCTACCTGATGCAGCAGCGGCCCATCCGCTAACGGCATCAAAGGCGATCGCGCCCGTGCAGCGCCCCAAAATCTACCTGTGGGCCCTGGGGCACCAATCCCCCCGGATTCAGCGGAAACAAATTGCCAAAATAATCCCGCTTCACCACCTCCAAATCACAGGTCGCTGCCACCCCTGGCTGCTGATAGATATCCCGCAGATACCCACTCAAATTTGGGTAATCCGCCACCCGCCGCCGACTGCACTTGAACAGGCTGTAGTACACCGTATCAAAGCGAAACAGCGTCGTGAACAGGCGCACATCCGCCAGCGTCAGGCGATCGCCGCACAGGTACCGCTGGCTCACCAGACCCTCCTCCACCGCCTCCAGCACCCCAAACAGCTCATCGCAGGCGCGATCGTAGGCGGCCTGGGACTGGGCAAAGCCACAGCGATACACGCCGTTGTTCACCGCCGGGTAAATCTTGGCGTTCCACCCGTTAATCTGCTCACGCAGCCCTTCTGGGTATAGGTCCACACCCCGCTGCGCAAAGGCGTCAAATGCCTCGTTTAGCACCACAATAATTTCGGCGCTCTCGTTATTAACGATCGCCCCTAGCTGGTCGTCCCAGAGCACCGGCACCGTGGCCCGCCCCTTGTACCCTGGTGCGGCCTGGCGATACAGCGCCGCCAAGGGGCGGTGGCCCAAAAATGGCTGATCAAACACCCAGCCCCCCTCCTCCGGTGAGGGGGATACCACCGTCACAGCGATCGCATCTTCTAGTCCCTTTAGCGCTCGCACCACCAGGGTACGGTGGGCCCAGGGGCACCCCATCCCCACCACCAGCCGGTAGCGGTTCGCCGCTGGAGCATGCTCGCTACCGGCGCTAATGACTTGACGAAACTGGCTTTCGGGACGCTGGTAATCGCCGCTGCTCGTAGCTGGGGCCATTTGCGACATCATCAGATGCCACTGCTGGCTCCAAATAAAGCGGCCCAGCCGAATAATCGCCTTCCCCGGCAGGCTAGCCATAGCTGCTAGGCCTTCCCAGGGCGCGTTACCACAATGCCGTAGGCTTCGGGATTGAGGTACTGCCGCGCCGCCTGCTGCAGGTAGTCGGCGTCAATCTTGCGGATGTGCTGAGGATAGTGGATGGCCGCTTCTAGACTGCCGGTCATGGACTGGTAATAGCCGTACAGCCCCGAGCGGCTAGTGGGGGTCTCGTTGGCAAAGATGTAGCGGTTCGCCACCTGGGTGCGGACTCGCTCGATTTCGCTAGTGGCCACGGGCTCCTCCTGCAGCCGGCGAATGTGGCTGGTCACCGTCGCTTCTACCGCTTCAATATTCTCTTCTGGTAGGCGGGCCGACACTGAGAAAATGCCCTGGCGGGTGTAAGTGACGTTGCTGACCCGCAGCTGAGACACCAGCGATCGCGCTTCCCGCAGCTCATACACTAACCGCGCCGTGCGGCCAAACCCCAGGATAGAAGCCAGCACATCTAGGGGGTAGGTCTCCGCCAGGTCTTGAATACTGGGGACTCTCCACATCATGATCAGCCGCGCCTGCTGCAGCGCTGGGTCAGTGGTTTCGCAGCGAATGATGTCGGTGAAGGGCTGACTGGTAGAGGGAGGTGGGGTGGATGGCGGCATGTTATCAGCATCGTCGGCCCCTTTCACCAGTAGCCCGTCGGGTACGCTATCCGCCACGGTGTCGATCAGCTGCTCCACTGGCAAATTGCCCACCGCAACCGCCGTCATGGCAGCGGGACGGTACCAGGTTTTGTGGAACTGCCGCATCTGTCTGGCCTGCAGCGCCCCCACTGTATCCGGGGTACCGAGGACGGGCCTAGCGTAGGGCATATCGGGGCAGGCGATCGCCATGGCCTGGTAAAAGGACTGCCGCCCCGGGCTGTCATCCGCCCGCCGAATTTCTTCTAAAATAACGGCCCGCTCCCGCTCAAATGCGTCATCTGCAATACTGGGCTGCAGCACCACGTCCATCTGCAGTGGGGTTAGGGACTGAAAGTCCTGGGGGGCCATAGTGATGTGGTAGTGGGTGTAATCCTGGCTGGTGGCGGCATTGGCCACCGCGCCACGCTGCTCCACAATTTGCTCAAATTCGCCGCTTTTAAGCCGCTCGGTGCCCTTGAACATCATGTGCTCTAGGAAGTGAGCCATGCCATTGATGTCATCGGCTTCCACCGCAGAGCCAATGTTGAACCACAGGTTGAGGTTGACGGCGTCAACGGGCAGCTGCTCTGCCACGATGGTCATTCCATTAGACAGCCGGTGAACTGTGGGACGATTGAGAGTCGGGGCAGCGGTGGGAGACAATCCAGAGGGCATAGGGGTGACGGGCGGTGGGTGGCTCCCCTCATTCTAGTGGGTTTGACCGTAGTGCGCTGCTCCGTAAGGCTCAGTCTGGCTGCCAAGATCTGCTTGGTAGGGTAAGTGGGCCGGAATTAACCGCGGTTAACCCATATTTACCGGAGGTAGGCCAGAATGCCAGCGGCAATCGACTCAGCAATCTGCCGTCTGCCGCTGCTGCTGCTTAGCCGCGCTGCGTCTTGGGTGCCGGTTACAAAACCCGTTTCTACCAGAATGGCGGGCATCGAGGTGTTGCGAATCACGTAGAAGCGGGCCTCTTTAACCCCCCGGTCTACCGCACCAGTGTCACGAATCAGCTGGTTTTGTACCGCGCTCGCCAAACGGCGTCCCTCCGAGGAGGCATAGAAGAAAGTCTCAATGCCGTTTACTTCGGGGCGACTCATGCTGATGGCGTTGGCGTGGATGCTAACGAATAGGTCCGCGCCCCGGTTCTCGGCGGTAGCCACCCGCGGCTCTAGGTCAATTTCCTGGTCTCCTGACCGGGTTTGCACCGTGCGAATGCCGTTCTGGGCCAAAATCTGCTCCACTTGCCGGGAGATATCCAGCACGACTTCTTTCTCCTGCAACCCGCCGATGCCCACAGCACCGGGGTCGCGGCCACCATGTCCCGCATCTAGAGCCACCAGAATCTGGCTAGAGGGGGTGCGGCTAGAGGAACGACTCGGCTGACGGGAGGGGGGCGGAGCGCTGACCACCACGCCGCTGGTGTCGATTTCCATTACTGACGCCCGTAGCCCTTCATCGCGCAGCTGCTGCCGAGTATCGTCCGCCGTCCGGCGATCGCGGAATAGCCCGGCCTGCATCACCACCTCTCCGTTGATTTGAGTGCGGAAGGCATCGGGAACGACCGCGCGCACCTTAGCCTGTGTGGACGTGGAGTCCCCGGGTACAATCACCCGATAGCGAAACCCTAGGGCTGCAGCCCGGTCGGAAGCGGGCTCAGGGGTGCGGCTAGGGCGTGACCCCTGACCGGGCAAGTCGAGGGTGGGCAGGGTGGGCAAGCCGCTGGGCAGGGTGGAGTTAGGGTCGCGGGGTAGGAAAGCGGTGTCCTGGGTACGGCTACGCCCTGGCAAAGTCCGAGGGGTCGCTGACGCCACGAGGGTGGGGAGATCCTGGTCGTGGGTGAGGTAGTAATGCCCCAAGGTTTGACCGTTATAGATACGCTTGGTGAGCCGCCAGCCCTCGTTGAGCTGAATTGAGGCAAATTCGCCGTTTAGGTTGCGGGCTTTGCCAATTTCGAGGTAGGGGCTGCTGCCATCTTCCACCGACCAGGCGATCAGCTTGAGATCGCCACCGTCGTTAAGAATACGCAGATCGTATCGCCACCCTAGGTCCTCACCACCTACCCGCACCGAGTAGCCGTTGCTGTCAGTGCCGCGGCCACAGATGCCGGTAAAATCGAACTGCAGCAGTAAAGGGTCTACTTGGTCGCCGCGTTCTTCCCAGCATTGGCGGCTGTCGCTGAGCTGCTCCAGTACCAGCAGCTGGTGGCCTCCGTTGTTGATTGGGGAGGCGACGGCGACGACCCGGTCAGGATTGAGCTCTTTTTGGCTGAAGAGCTGTGCTGCGGCAGGTTTATGGCCTAGGCCAGTCAAACTCAATAGTGCTGTGAGTGCCCAAAACCGAAGACCGAAGGATTTCATGGCGGCTATACCCGTTATCTGATGCTGGCGTTGTCAAAGCTGCTGACCGGTAAGGCTTGTGCGGCTCGACAATTTCATCCTCAGTCAGAGGCATTCGGTTTGTGGGCTGGTGGGTTCGGATTTCTCAACTGCGCTACGGACGGCGAGAGCCGCCGGAAATACCAATCTATCCTACAGGCCATGACCAGCCTGGGATATAGCTATTCTCAGGGCGATCGCGATTTGCCCCCTCGGGGCATAACTGGTGGCCTTTCTGTAGGACGGTCCCGCCGCTGTCCCGCTCGCCCATCGATAGCGGTACCCCGCTCACTAAGGCGAGCCGCGCCCCTAGAAGCGCTGCCCAACTCAGACCTTCCAGGCCATGCGCTAGTATGGTAGGCAACCGTTGTACTGCTAGGAACATTGAGGGGCCCATCCATGACCTCCTTCGCCACATCTTCCGTCCGCTCAGACTTAACTGAACTGCGACGGCTGAAAACGTTGCTGCCCCCCGAGCTAAAGAGCTGGGTAACGGTTGAGAGCACAACTGCCGTTAACCCGCCTCTGATTACCTGCGAAGAGCTGAGCCGCGACCAGGTGGAAATCCAGATTGACCTAGTGCGCTGGGAGCAGCTTGCTCTAGACCAGCGCAACCTGATGTTCTGGCATGAGGTGGCCCGCATTCAAAACGACACCATTCCCCGGGATGGCTGGGAGATGGCGGCGTTGGCTATTGGCCTGGGCGGCGCTGTGGGGGAGCTGTGGGTCCAGGACGGGCTGCTGCTGCTGCTGGCCCTGACCCTGTGCGGGGTGTCCGGCTGGCGGCTGTACAAGCGAAACAACGCCTACAAGACGCTGGACGAGGCGATCGCGGCAGATGAGAAGGCGATCGCCCTGGCGACTCGGTTCGGATACAGCCTGCCCAACGCCTACAAGAGCCTGGGTAGCGCCCTCAAGTTTTTGATTGAGCAAACGCCAAAGAAAAAGCAGCGCAAGCGCTACGAGTCCCGGCTGCAGGCGCTGAAGAAGAGCGCGGCGAAGGCCAAGGCCAAAGCTAAATCCCGTTCGGAAGGCGTTGTCTAAAGCTGAAGGTATCCTACCCGATGTTCTTTGGTCCTCAGCGTTCCTAATTCAAGTCTTAAACAATGCCCTCTCGGATTGTCCCGCTTTATCTCGACATCCGCTTTAACGCCCACCCCTGCGACTACGGCGGCGAGCTGCTCTGCCCCAACGCTATTCCGCCCCGCTCCGGGGAAGGGGTCCTCTGGGTAGATCCCAAAACCCAAAAGCTGGCCTTGTGGCACATCCAGCGCATTGAATACTACTGGGCCCTGGGCTACCCCAAAGACGGCATCCCTAAAGCGTCCAAGGCGGCGGGGGCGGTGTGGCTGGACAAGATTGCCGACGTTGAGACTGAGCGACCGGCAGTAGGTCAAGAATTATCAAACTTAGCTGAATCTGAGCAAATTTACCTCCGATGCTGCTAGGGTTCTAAGCGAGCAGATAAGCGCTCACAATCCTTAGTAAAGCATCTGATGGAGGTATGCTATGGCATCTCGAAATGCTCGCAGACGCGCTGTCAACTCGACAAGCGGGTTTCTGAGGGATTTCAAAGAATTCTTGATGCGCGGCAACGTGGTTGACTTAGCGGTTGCGGTTGTCATCGGCGCCGCTTTTGGCGCAGTTGTCACGTCGTTCATCGAGGACATTATCACACCGCTTATCCTCAACCCTGCCCTGCAGGCCGCCGGTGTGGATGACATCGCCCAGCTTTCCGCTGGCGGCATCAAGTACGGTCTATTTCTCGCTGCCATACTCAACTTTATTGTTATTGCCCTTGTCTTGTTCATCATCATTCGCATGTTTGAGAGACTGAAGCGCAAAGAGGAGGTAGAAGCCGCAGAACCGACCATTGAGGAGAAGCTGGACGCAACTTTGACCAGACTGACAGAAGTGGTTGAGCGGAAGCTCTAGCTTAAAGCGGTTTACCGCAATATACCTAAGCTGAGTAGGATCTATAATCCCTACCGGTTTGGATCGGCTGTCCACGATTACCCCCTCGAAGTCCGCCGATACAGTGGTAGGTGTCATTCATCTACTGGGTATACGAGATCGGCGAGAACAGCGACTGTTCCGTCGATGCCGCCATTTCAGATAACGTCAATGATGTCATCACCCTGTTCCGTGACTTGCCC
>JBCCAG010000268.1:0-5379 GCA_039814955.1 Cyanobacteria bacterium P01_A01_bin.135 | reverse complement strand
CGGTAGCGCTCAATGGCATAGGGCAACTGCTCAGGGGCCGCGTTGCGGAAGTGACCCAACTGGCCGAACATCGGTCCGACGCTAGCCATCTGGAACATCAGCCATTCAATGACCTGGGCGCGATCGCCTACCTCAGTGGGCAGCAGCTTGCCCGTCTTCTCCGCCAAGTAGATCAGGATCGCTCCTGACTCGAAGATGGCTAGGTCATTGTCGCGGTCCACGATGGCGGGGATTTTGCTGTTGGGGTTAATGGCCACGAACTCCGGGGAGAACTGGTCCCCTTTGCCAATGTCAATTTTGTGAATGCGATAGGTCAGCGCCAGCTCTTCCAGCAGGATGGCGGGCTTGCGGCCGTTAGGGGTGGTGTAGGTGTAAAGGTCAATCATGGGTTGTGCCTCTGTAAAAGTATTTGAAGGGTAGGAAATGATGAAAATACAGGCCGAAGGTGAAATGTGCTGTGTCTGATTGAGGCGCTGTAGACTGCGTTGTGCTGAAGGATCCGCAATCAGCGGCGAGGCTTTCCCGCTCTCCGCCAAGCTGCAGCGTTAGGTCATACAGCCCCTCGCATGGACTTGACGATGGAACCATGGGCCCTCCTAATTGAGTGAGTACAATCGTCCCGAGAATGGTTTTGAGCAATCGCCTTTGACTTCCTACTAGAAGGATGTTAAGCGGGTAAAAAAATTAGCCGCCTTTTACTAAGGCAATCAGCTGGTCAACCGTAACATGGAACGTCTGGGCTCCCCCCCGAACGCGGGCAATCAGCAACCCCCCCTGCAGGGCAGAAAACACCAGCGAAGCCAGCACATTGGGTTCTCCCTTAAAGAAAAACTCCCCGGCTTGCCGCCCTTCGGTAAGCATTGCCGCTATCCGCGCTTCGCTCTCTTGGTAAAAGGCGCGAATTCGCTCGGCTAGTAGTGGAGATAGGCTGATGAGCTCAGTGCCCACCATGCCGCCAAGACAGATTCTATCTTGGTTGCCGCTGCTGAGGGTGGCCTCAAACAGGCTGCAATAGCGACGGAGCTTGACTTCTGCTGACTCAGGGGACGCGATGATGCTGTCGATAGTTCGCAGAAGGCGATCGCTGTAGCGATCCAGCACGGCAGCGAGCAGGTCGTCCTTTTTGGGGAAATGAGTATGGACGCTGGCCTTGCGAATGCCGACGGCTTCGCTGATATCTTTGTAGCTCATGCCGTTGACGCCGAGGCGCTGAATCAGGTCTTGAGCAACATCGAGAATTTGAGTTTTGGTGTCAACTTGTCCCATATCTACATCCTACCTATAGGTAGCAAGATGGTCAAGGCCTTTGGCCACTCATCAGCCAGTCTGCAGGCCCATGGGCCAGGTCATCTCAATTAAACTAAAGGCATTACTCTAGGATAGCCCTTCAACCTAGCCCGTAACCTCGAAGCTCAAGCAAGTGTAAGCATGCGCCACCGACCCACCGCGATCGCCTGCATTGGGTTTAGCGCCTCGCTCCCGTTTCTACAGGCATGCCAGCAGCTCTATTTGCTTAAGGTTAAGGTCGGATAAGCCGATGGGGGGATTTGAACCCCCGACCGCTCGATTACGAATCGAGTGCTCTACCACTGAGCCACATCGGCGGATAAGCTGGTCAATTATTATAGCAATCTGACACCAACTAAAATAGAGATAGGCTGGGCCACAAAGGGAATTATAGACTGTCCCTGATGAAAAGCTGAGGCAAATAGCTATGTCCTGCCAGATAAGGGTGACCTTGCACCAGCCCATGACTGAAGAACCCATCGACGTTTGGACATTTGAGGGTAAACCACATATCAGGATTGGGCGCGCCGCCGACAACGATATCGTCTTAGCCAACTCCCGCGTTTCCCGCCACCACATCGACATAAAGCATGTTTTCGGCATCTGGAAACTGGAAAATGTTGGCATTAACGGCATGACAGTGGATGGTCAGCAGGTGAAGCTGGCCTGGATCAACAACCACGGACTAGAAGTTCACGTTGGCCAACTAGGACCCATCCTCAAGTTTTGGCCAGACTCCTGCCAAGAATCGGTCATCGATGCGCCAGACTCTCTCGAAAAGACAACGCTGCACGAGCAGCCTTTTGCCTAACGCGATATCCACGCTAGCTGTGGTGCGGCTCCACGTGGGGTACTAGGGAATGGGGCCGCTCAAGCCCATGGGCCAGCATTAGGTCTACGTTGCCCATTACCTGACGGGGGTCGCCGTCGGCGGCAATTTGGCCACTGTCCAGCAGCAGGACGCGGTCGCATACCTCTAGCAAAAACTCCAGATCATGGGAAGAGATCAGCATAGTTTCTGGAGCCTGCTGCAGAAACTGAATCAGCCGTCGCCGCGCCCGCAGGTCAAGGCTAGCGGAAGGCTCATCGTAAATCACAACCCGCGGCTGCATTGCCAGCACCGCAGCGATCGCCACCATGCGTTTCTCCCCGCCCGAGAGGTGGTGGGGGCTGCGGTCGATGTAGTCAGCCATGCCGGTAATCCGCAGGGCGTCCTGCACCCGTGGGGCTACCTCATCGGGCCGCAGTCCAATATTCTCTGGGCCAAAGGCGACATCCTCCCGCACCGAAGCGCAGAATAGCTGGTCATTGGGATTTTGGAATACGAACCCAATTTCTGGGCGAAACTGCCCCGGCTGTACCGGCTGGTCAAACAGCATCACATCCCCGCTAGTGGGGGTCAAAATGCCGCACAGAGACATAAAAAAGGTGGTTTTGCCCGCGCCGTTAGGGCCAATCACCCCTACCCGCTCCCCGGCGGCAATGCTAACCGACAAAGATTTAAGAATGGGCGGGTGTTCCGGATAGGCAAAGCACAGGTCACGGGCAGCGATCGCCTCTGGTAGCGCAATCAGGGACTGGGGAGGGTCGTTGGCTGAGACAAGGTCGGACTGGGTCATAGCAGCGTGGGTAGAACAGAGGAGAGCAAGTTAAAGGGCGACTTCTAGCCCAACTAGGGCCATGGCTATGGTCACCGTGACCGCAGCGGCGAGGCGACTCAGCCAGGGCGGTAAATCGCCAGGAGCTGGGGCTAACATCGCTGCGAGCTGTGGCCGATAGCCGCTCCCGTATCCCCGCAACCGCATGGCCTTGTATACCCGCTCGGACTGCTCGTAACTGCGGATGAACAGGGTGCCGGTGAGGGAGGCGAGCCGATTAACATCCTGCAGTGAGGGGACGGCCCAGCGGCGGTGCCCGTGGGAGTGAGAATGCCCATGGGAGCGTGGGTGAGATGACGACTGGCGATACCCGGCACCATAGCCCCGCAGCCGCATGGCCCGCTGCATGGTTTTCAAGCTGTCCGCCACCTCAAACAGGTAGCGGTAGGTGAGCAGGGTCATATCTGAAAGCACTACCGGCAGACCCAAGGCCCGCATGGCTTTAATGGTAGTCAAAAACGACATGGTTCCCAGCAGCACTAGCCCAGCGGTAAGGATGCACAAGAACCGGCAGGCGATTAGCAGCACCGCCACCAGCCCCTCCTGCCGCAGCGATAGGCTTCCCACTTGCCACAGCACGGTTTCCCCCGCCTGCCAGGGCAGCAGCACAACAATCCCCAGTAGAAATAGGCCAGGGTAGCGCAGCCGCCGGCAGAGGAAGCGCAGCGGGAGGCGAGAGGTGACGTAGAGCCCTACGGTAATCGCCACAATCAGCGGCAGCAGCCACAGGCTCTCTATACAGGCAAAAGCAAAAATCAAGCAGGCGATCGCCACCAGCTTATAGCGGGGGTCCCAGCGGTGAATCCAGGAGTTGAGATGGGCGTACTCGTCGATTTGAATTTGCATTAATGCGGGGGTGTCTAGCGAAGCCGGGACAAAGAGGATGCAGCCTTAGGCACGATAGTCCTGCAGCACCTCTGGCTTAGCGCGCTGCAAAAAGGTCACCAGCATGGCGGTGAAGCTGCCCTCAATCAGTGCCAGAGGGATGTGGGCCAAGGTGAGGCCATAGATAGCCCGCTGCTCTACGACTTGATCAAAGCCAGCGGGAATAGTGGTGATAATCAGGGCAAAGAAAATTAGGGCCGCTAACCCTAGACCGACAGCCCCCGCCAAAAAGCCGCAGAGGCCATCGGCTAGGCGGTCGCTGACGGTACGCCGCAGCTGATGACGGAGGGTAAATAGGTTGTAGGCCACTAGGGCCGGTACCCCTATCATCACGGCATTAATGCCCAGTGTGGTTAGCCCGCCGTGGCCCAGCAGCACCGCCTGAAAGAAAAGGCCGACCAAGATTGCCGGAAAGGCGTAGTATCCCAGAACCGCCCCCAGCAGCCCGTTCAGCACTAGGTGAACGCTCGCCGGGGGGATGGGAATATGGATTGAGGAGGCGACGAAGAACGCTGCAGTGAGCAGGGAAGCCTTGGGAATGCCAGCGGTGGGGTCGGCCTGGCGGTTGAGCTTGCGCAGGGAGTACCAGGTCACGGGGGCCGTGATGGCATAGCCAGCGGCGCAGATCTGGGCCGGAAGAATTCCGTCGGGGATGTGCATCCTACAGTCCTTACAGTCCTTGTGGGGGTCGTCTTGCGGAGAAAAATAGCGCCGTGCCTATGCAGCCCCAGAACACAGCGCCAATCATTAGCCCTTTTTGGAGGGGTGAGAGGAGGTTGGCCGACTGGGTAAGCAGCTGGGTTTCCGTCCGCCCAGAGGCAGTCACCGGTACCGTCACCATCTCCCCATGGCCGGCCTGCCGCACCTGCACCGCCCAGTCGCCAGCGGCATCGCCAGGGGTAAAGGTGAAATAGCCATTGTCATCGGTGGTTCCCGTTAGCCAGGGTTCCGCTGGGTTATCGGGGCTGTAGACCGCCACGGCGGCGTCTTCCATTGGCTGGCCCGAGTCGTAGCGGGCCTGAACCCGCAGCGCCTGGGTTGGCTCGACGGTCAGGTCAACCCCATGGGCGATCGCAGCCGTAGGGGAACTCGCAGCGGCTATAGCTCCCAACAGCAAGATGGCTAGGCGTCTCATACTCCAATTTCCCCTGTGCTTCAAGTGGGCCTATTCCGAGCCGTGGCTGTGGGCCGCAGAGACTTCGGCGCAGTGCCCTTCTCCAACGTGACCTAGGCCCAGCAGCGCCTCCTCTAGCTTGCTGTAATCCTCGGGTGAGAGGGACTCCTCTAGCGTCGCCATGTCTACCTCTAGACCATCGGCCTCGGCAAGCTCGGCAAACGGGCCGAACCCAACAGCGCCAGTATTGATCGGGTCATCCGCTGGGGCGTCGCCGTCGCCAAATACATGGTCGAAATGGAAGGTGGCCTCCACCTCCGCCTGCCCATCGGGGTCGAGGATGCCCTTGCGGGTATCTCCCACGAATTCACCGCAGGTGTAGCTATACTCCGGGTCAAGCTGAATGGTGAACGGCAGGCTCTCGCCATCTTTGCT
>JBCCAG010000523.1:0-3554 GCA_039814955.1 Cyanobacteria bacterium P01_A01_bin.135 | reverse complement strand
CGGTGGCGCTGGTAGAGCTGCCCATGGTCTCCCAGGTTTGAATTACCTGCTGCGCCGCCTGCTCCATCGTCTCGACATTTTGCGGGTCACTGCCGCTACCGTCGGGGCTGAGGGTGGCGAGTTCAAGCTGGCGAGCCTGGTAGGCGAGCTGGGCCGCTGGTAAAAAGCGGGGGGCTTCCTCAAGGCTTTGGCTAGCTTGCAGCCCGGTTTCCATCAGCTGGTTGGCGGCTACCAAAGTGGGCACCTGCTGCTCAGCGGTAATGGCGGCTTCTAGGGCGTCAAGCTGCTGCTGCAGGGCTGCGGCGTCGAGTCCCTGCGCTTCTGACTCGATGCGATCGCTTAGCTTTTGTAGCCGGTTAAACTGCTGGGTGGCCTGCTCCCAATTAGTGCTGTAGGCGCTCTCGTACAGCCGGCTGCTGAGCTTAGTGAGTCGTCGGGCGGCCTGGTCGGGCTGAAGCGCTTTTTTCTCAGGGCGATCGCCCGCTGGGGCCTCTGCCGCGGGGTCACCAGCGGCCTGGGGGTCTGTCGTAGTCTCCGGGGCAGAACAAGCGCCTAAACCAACGGTCCCGCACAGCAAGAGCAGCACCGCCATGCGGCGGTAGCGAGGTAGCCGTTGAAAGGAACGTAGTGACGGGGCAAAAGCCATGGCGTAAACTCCAATCGATTTGCGTAAGAGACGCGCTGTGGTACTGAATAATGAGCTGTGGTAGCGATCGCATTGCGCTAGCTACCTAGCCCCGTAGTTTAAATAGGCCGCGGCCCGTTTCGCTCTGCTTGGGGACGGATTTTAAACTGACTGCTGCCCAGGAACTTCCCTTGAGTACTGCTAGGCCGCTATGTTCAGACCAAATATTCTTACAACCATTGCCGTTAGGAGAACTGCAAGTGATTTTCACCGCCCTGGCCGCGCTGCCGCTGCTGATTTGGCTATATCTGCTGCTGGCCCGGGGTGGCTTTTGGCAACCCCAGCCCCAGCTGGAGGTAACGGCGACAGCGCTCCCCCCTTTGAGTGGGGCAGCCAGCGACAAGCCGCCCCGGGTCCAGGTGGTCATTCCCGCCCGCAACGAAGCTGATGCCCTGCCCCACAGCCTGCCGTCCCTGCTGGGCCAAGACTATCCCGGTGAGCTGTCGATTCTGCTGGTAGATGACCACAGCACCGACGGTACCGCCGCGATCGCCCAGGGCTGCGCTGAAGCTAGCGCAATTCCCTTGACGGTGCTGCCCGCCGCGCCGCTGCCCCCCGGCTGGACGGGGAAGCTGTGGGCGCTGCACCAGGGCAGCGAGCATGTCCTGGCTGACGAAGCTCACCCACAGGACTACCTGCTGTTCACCGATGCCGATATTTGCCACTCCCCCCAAAGCATCGGTCAACTCGTGACCTTGGCTGAATCGCGCCGCCTACAGATGGCTTCGGTGATGGTGCGGCTGCGGTGCGAGAGCGCTTGGGAGCGGCTGCTAATTCCCGCTTTTGTATTCTTTTTTCAAAAGCTGTATCCCTTTCGCTGGTCCAATAACCCGCAGCGGCGGACGGCGGCGGCGGCGGGGGGCTGCGTTTTGCTGCGGCGGGAGGCGCTACAGCGCATTGGTGGGGTGGCGGCAATTCGCGATGCCTTAATTGACGACTGCGCCCTGGCGGCGGCGGTGAAGCACACTGGCGCTGACGATCCCCCCTTTTACCCCATCTGGCTCGGGCTCAGCAATCGCATTGTTAGCCTGCGCCCCTACCCCTCCCTGCAGAGCATCTGGGACATGGTGGCCCGCACGGCCTACACCCAGCTCCACTACTCGCCGCTGCTGCTGCTGGGGTCAGTGCTGGGGATGGGGCTGGTCTACCTTAGCTCTCCGTTTAGCCTAATCGTGGGCCTACTCACTGGGCAATGGCTCTTAGCGCTGCTGGGGCTGCTGGGCTGGGGGATGATGACCCTGGCCTATTGGCCCATGGTGCGCTTTTACCACTGCGCTCCGGGGTACGCGGCTGCCCTCCCCACCATTGCCCTACTGTATATGCTCATGACCCTGGACTCAGCCCGGCGTCACTGGCAGGGAGCTGGCGGGGCTTGGAAGGGGCGCACCTATGGGGCGGAGGAAACAGAAGGCTCTGACGCTACGGCAAAATCTTGATTTGCGCGCGCAGGGCGATCGCCTCTGCGGTGATATCGAGCTGCTGTAGGGTAGCGTCCCCTAGGGGGAAGGCCTGGTCCGGTAGATTAATCGGCGGGGGTGCGCCAGGCTGGGCTAAGGTAACCTGGTTTGCCTGGAGAACTGCGCCTTGAGAGACGAGATGGGCGCTGAGGCAAGCGGGTCCTGGCGTTTGCGGCTGCTTGCCGCCCGATAGCTGCCCCTGCAGGTGGATTTGCCCAGGGGATAGAGTTACCTGCCCCACGCTGAACTGCCGATTAGGTAATAGGTGCTGGGTTGCCGTCGCGAGGGCCGATGCCAGCAGGTCTGAGCCCAAGGACTGGTTTAGATCAGCTTCTGTGACGTAGGTCTGGAGCTGGGCGGGCACCGGAGCCAATAGCCTAGCAGGCTTACCCCGCAGGATTTGCCCGAGGTTGAGGCGAATGTCTGCAGCCTGCAGCGATAGCTCATGGAGATACAGCCCCTGGTAAACGGCCCGCTCGACCCGCAGCATAACCTCCGGCACCTGCCCCCTCAAGAGCTGGCGATCGCTGGCGTCGATGGTAATCTCTAACCGCTCTGCCTGAGACACTAGCGATCGCAGCCATAGCTGCAGGGCGGAGCGGAGCAGAGGTCGGATGAGGTGAGGCTGTCCCATGGCATTGATGGCGTGAGGCCTATCCAGTATCTCGCAACAGGTGACTTGTGGGGATTTCAGCCGAGTGTCAATAAATCCTGACAAAGGCGATCCCAATGCCGATCCCCAAAATTTTATATGTCACAAAATCATGACAATGCGATCCCCGTTTTGGCCATAAATTCGTGAAAACCCCGCAAATCAATGTGCCTGACCCCTTGATATATTTCGTCATTTTTTGCAATATAAAAGCAAGTTGCGATCCCGCTAAGCATTATTGCTTAAATTTTTTTGCTCCTCAGAGCTGCCGTAAAAAGGCTCGACAGCGCTTGGGGATCATTAGGAGCCGCGATGCAGCTCGCAGTTAAGATGCCCCATCGGTAACCGAAGTTATAAGGAGAGATTTAATATGACCCAACAGTCCCGTCCCCCGCTAGATGAGCTGACTCTGCGCCAGCTACGCCTAGTCGCCAGTGAGTACAGCGTGTCTCGCTACAGCCGCATGCGCAAAGACCAGCTGATCGAGGCGATTCAGGAGGCCCAGAAGCTTAAGACCACTACCCAGCCCGTGGCTCCCCAGCCTGTAATGTCCCAGGAGCTGAGCGAACAAGAGACCGTCGAGGCGGCTAAGTTCAACGTCGGTTCGGTCACCGAGACTACTTTTGCCCTGGCCGATGTGGATGAGTCTTTGAGCGAGCTGCCCGACGGCTACGGCGAGAGCCGCGTTGTGCTGCTGCCCCGCGACCCTCAGTGGGCCTACGTTTACTGGGATATCCCCAACAATCATAAAGAGGAGCTG
>JBCCAG010000876.1:0-1845 GCA_039814955.1 Cyanobacteria bacterium P01_A01_bin.135 | reverse complement strand
CCGTCACATCGGCTTTCTGATTGGGGCAGCGGCCACAGCGGTACTGCTACCCACGGCGATCGCAGCGCAAACCCCGGGTGACTTGCCCGACGGTCTAGAGGACTTAGAGCTGGACAGTACGGGAGTAGAGCTGCCGCTGGATGGCGCTGAGCCCGGCTCCAGCGAACCTGACCTGCGCCCGCTAGCCCAGGACGGCAGTCTACTCAGCCTAGCGGGGGGACGCCGATTGATGCGAGAAGGCCGCAGCGCTGCTGCTAGCCAAAGCTACGCCGTCGCCGTTAGCAAATTCCAAGACGCCCGGCAGGTGTTCAACCAGCTCTCCAACTTTTACCGCCGCCTATCGGATAGCTTTGTCGGCATCGATGGCCGCATCGCTGAGCAGCACCGAGATTTGGCCCTAGAAACGGCGGAAATGCGCGATCAGGCCACCTACCAACTGGCCCTGGTTCACCGAGCCGAAGGCCAGCCCGATCTAGCGGTGCCACTGCTGATTCAGATCATTCAGAGCCAAGACCCCACCCGAGATCTGGGGGAGCGGGCCTACCGACAGCTGTTTGAGCTGGGATTCGTCGATACGGCCTTCCCGCGTAACCAGGCGGATGACTCGGCTACCACCACCCCCGCTTCGGCCCTAGAAAACTAAGCCCCAGCAAGTTAACACCGTAAACAATCGGCAGATAGGAGAACTGAGCCATGGTAACGCCAGAACAGGTTGAAACAATGATCAAGTCTGGTCTACCGGACGCTGAGGTGAGTGTCCAAGACTTGACCGGCGGTAGCGATCACTATCAGGTCACAGTGGTGTCATCTGCGTTTGAGGGCAAGAGCCTCATCCAGCAGCACCAGATGGTTTACCGGGCGGTAAACCAGGCCATGTCCACCGAAGCGATTCACGCCCTATCGCTGAAGACCTCTGTGCCCGAGAGCTGAAGATCCTAGGGCTAAAGTACTAGACCACAGAAACGAGCTAGGACTCTAGAATGGATGCAAAACTTCGGCTAACTGAACTGAAACCACCCCACCATTCACCAAGCTAAAACGCCATGACTCCAGAACTGAAGGCCCGGATCGAGAGCATTATCAACAGCGCGCCGGTCGTTGTGTTCATGAAGGGCAATAAGCTCATGCCCCAGTGTGGCTTCTCCAACAACGTCGTTCAGATTCTCAACGTCCTCAACGTCCCCTACGAAACGTTCGACGTTCTAGAAGACTACGACATCCGTCAGGGCATCAAGGAGTACTCCAACTGGCCCACTATTCCCCAGCTGTACGTGAATGGGGAGCTGGTGGGCGGTTCCGACATCTTGATTGAGCTGTACCAAAAGGGCGAGCTGCAGCAGATGCTGGAAGTGGCGCTGGCCTCCTAACCCTGCCCATTGGAATAACTTGAGGAGCGCAGCGATCGCGCTAAGTTCATGGGCTTGGGCACATCGCCGCCTTTGGGTACCGGCCACCCCTCCCGCTGCCGGGTGCGATCGCCGTCAGTCTCCTCCGTCTGATCATGGAAGAGCACCTGCTGGGTAGGGAACGGCAGGTCGATGCCGGCGTCCACTAGGCGAATGCACACCTCTTCCAGCACATCGTCAAAGGATGACACGACATCGGCGCGCAGCGGTGAGTTAATCCACCAGCGGGCGCGAATGTTGATGGTGCTGTCCGCCAGGTCCACCACCAGGGCCTCAGGGCCGGGGTCCTCTAGCACGTTGGGCTGCTCACTCAGCACCGCCAAAATAATTTCCTTGGCGGTTTTGATGTCGTCCCCGTAGCCAATGCCGATGTCATACTGCAGGCGGCGCTTCTCGTAGGCCGTGTTGACTGTGACCGAGTTGGTAAATAGCTCTCCGT
>JBCCAG010000953.1:0-1538 GCA_039814955.1 Cyanobacteria bacterium P01_A01_bin.135 | reverse complement strand
GACCGCTGAGTGCAGCGGCGGGAGAAGCGAATGTTGCTAGGGCAAGAACGGAGACAACAGCGGTAGCGATGCGTTTCATGATCAAAACTCCTTAAAACTTAGTGGGGGCTGCAGGCGGTTGGTCGAAACCGTTGTGGTGGTCGCCTGCTGTCTACAGTTCCTATAGTGCCGAGCCCCTCTGAACGTCTCCTGACTGGAGTCTGAGCGAACCATAAGAAGCCCCTGTAACTGTGCTCAGGTAGATTCACGGCGGTCTCAGAAAGCCTCACCTTGTTGCTCTGGATTTGCCGGGTGGCGGATCAAATGCTTGCCAGAAGACCAATTCCTGCCGCTAGTCGCCGAAGTTCACTCCACAATCGTCACCGCGTATACAAGACGACTTTCACGGTAAAATCGGCAAGGCGTGAGCAAAGAGCCGGGGAAATGGCAGAAAAACCAATCAAAAAATCAGAGCGCGCAGCGCGCGACAGCGAGACCAACGGGTCTGATGCACCTCGTTCAACGGCAGGCGCACCCGTCAAGCGGAAAGATAAAGAAGCCAGAGGTGACAGTGACGGTGGTAATCGCCGGGATGATCGGGATGACCGGCGGGAAGGACGACGCAAGGGTCGTAAAGGTGGACGCGATCGCGATGAGAAGCGCCCGCCCCTCAACCCTGCCCTAGTCCGTGGCCCTAGGCCTAAGCCATTTGTTGAGCCAGAGCCGGAACCAGAACCCGTCGCTGAAGAGGCCGCTGAAGGGACGGTTGAAGGTGAAGCGGCTGAAGCTACGGTAGACGAAACTGCAGCAGGTGAAACTGCAGACGAAAGCGCGGCAGACGAAAGTGCGGCCGAAGAGGCCCCAGCCGCTACCGATGAGCCGTAGCTTCGCGGGTTTTTAACCAGCAGGCAGTGAGGGAGAGGATGTCATAATGGCGGCAGTGACTGCCCAAGCCGGTATCGGTGCCGGAGTTTAGCCTACGCACCATGGGTTCTCCCCTTTCCATCTACTCCCAGTTGTTCACGGCGATCGCCGCCCGAGCTAAGTCTACTCAGGTGGATGGGCTATACCAGCGGGTGGTGCAGCCCTACGCCAGTGATCTGCTGTGGCTCGTAGGGCTGACTGTTGCTGATCTAGCCCTGCTTGCTGTGCCCCGCAGCCCTTGGCTCGCCCTGCTAGAGGTGCCCTTCAGCTTTATGGTGGCGGTGGGGGTGGCCGCCACTAGCTTTCGACTCTCTGCCACTATCTTCGACACCTACTTACTCGAAACCGCGGCTCAAGACGAGCGCAAGGTCAATAGTGAGCTGCTTAACCTTGGCAAGTTTCTGGCTGAGGCGCTGGCGGTATTGTTCATTGTGTTTTGCTATGCCCAGGCCCACAGCATCAACCTGATTGGCCTGGCGGCAAGCCTTGGCATCGGCGGCTTTGCGATCGCCTTTGCCTCCCAAAAAGTCATTGAGCAAATTCTGTGGAGCGTGGTGCTGTTCATCGACCGCCCCTTCACCATCGACGACTACATTCGTCTGCCGGACCGTACCATTGGCCGGGTGGAGTCCATG
>JBCCAG010000207.1:0-6159 GCA_039814955.1 Cyanobacteria bacterium P01_A01_bin.135 | reverse complement strand
GCAGTCCGGCGCAGAAATCGCCCGGCAAATTTACGACTGGTGGCAGCAGGCCCCTGAGCGCCCGTCCCTGCTGTTTTGCTATTCCTTTGGCAAGGCTCAGCGGGTGCTGGCGGAGCTGGCCCAAATTCAGCGGGCGGCGGGGAACGAGCGGCCGGTTTACGTGCATGGGGCGATCGCGGCCTTAAACGGCATCTACCAGGCGCAGGGGGTAGACCTGGGGGAGACGATCCCGGTGAGCCAGATGGAAAAGGGCCACGATTTTAAGGGGGATCTGGTGCTAGCCCCTCCCTCTGGCCACCGCTCCACCTGGATGAAGCGGTTCAAGCAGCCCCAGACCGCCTTTGCCTCCGGCTGGATGGCGGTGCGCGGCGCGCGGCGGCGGCGGGGCTATGAGCGGGGGTTTGTGCTCTCGGACCACGCCGACTGGCCGGGACTGGTGGAAACGGTGAAGCAAACCCAGGCCAGTAAGGTCTACGTCACCCACGGGCAGTCGGATGTGCTGTCTCGCTACTTGCAGGAGGCCCTGGGGCTAGACGCAGAGCCCCTGGAGACGCTGTTTGAGGGGGAGGGGGATATTTAGGCGTAAAATTAGCCTGGGCGATTCTTTACCATAGGGCCTGCTTGAATTTGGCGAATCGCCAGTGAGTCAGACATCAGTGAGTCAAACCCCCAGCGACTGGAACCCGCTCATTGCGGCGATCGCCCGGCAAACCCAGCGATCGCTTGATTTGGCGCAGATTCTGCAGGGGGCCGCTGACCATCTGCAGCGGTTGCTCGCCTGCGATCGCCTGCTTATCTACCGGTTTGGGCCGGGTGGGAGCGGGCAGGTTACCTTTGAAGCCGTCTCAGACCCGGCCTGGTCGCTCTTGGGCCGAGAGATCGAAGCCGATGATTTAGGCCGGATTGTACCCGATGACGAGCGCTGTGCTGCCATTGATAACGTGGCGACAGCGGACTTAGCCCCCCGCCACAGGGCGCTCCTCACCCGCCTACAGGCGCAGGCCAGCTTAGCCGTTCCCCTGTTTGACAGTGCCCCGTGGGGACTGCTGCTGGCTCAGCAATGCACCGCCCCCCGAAACTGGCAGGACGCTGAAGTGGCCGGACTGCAGCAGGTTGCTGTCCACCTGAGCATTGCCATTCACCAGGCCGCGCTACGGGCTCAGCTTCAGGCCCAGGCGCTACCCACGGCAGAAGCCAGCCAGACGCCGCCAGACGCCGCGCTCCGCCATCAAGCTGTAACCCCGCAGAACGGCGACGAGACTTCACCGGAAGACGTTTTGCAGCTTTCTCGGCGCTTGCAGGAGAGTGAACAGCGCTACGCCAGCCTGGTCGCCGCTGCCCCCGTTGGTATCTTTCGCACCGATGCCGCAGGCCAGTGCATCTACGTGAATGATCGGTGGGAGCAGATGACGGGTATCCTGCAGTCCGAGGCGTTGGGCGATCGCTGGGCCGAGGCCATTTACAAGGGCGATCGCGATCGGGTTTTCCAAGCTTGGACTGAGGCCGCCCGGGGGCAGCGGATCTTTGCGCTAGAGTACCGCCTCCAGCACTGGGGCGGCAGCATTGCCTGGGTATATGGGCAGGCGGTCCCTGAGTACTCTAGCGCTGGTCAGCTTCTGGGCTATGTGGGCACCCTAACCGACATTACCGAGCGCAAACAGATTGAGGCCGAGCGTCAGCGAGCCGCCCAGGTTCGCCTAGAGCTCAGCCTGCTGGAGCAGATTCTAGACGTGGTGCTGGCCGGGTACTGGGACTGGGATATTCCCAACCATACCGAATACCTTAGCCCCGGCTTTAAGCGCATGTTTGGCTACGAAGACCACGAGCTGGCCAACTCTCCCGACAGCTGGCAGCAGCTGATCTTCCCGGAGGATTTGCCTAAGGCCCTGGCGCAGTTTGAGCGCCATGTGCAGAGCCGCGGCGCTTTGCCCTACTACAACGAGGTGCGCTACCGCCACAAAGATGGCTCTACCATTTGGGTAATCTGCTCCGGCCAGGTGATCGAGTGGGACCACCAGGGCAACCCGCTGCGCATGATTGGCTGTCATATCGACATCACCGAGCGCAAGCAGGCCGAAGCGGCCCTGCAGAAAAGCGAGCGCACTAACCGGGCGTTAATTCACGCCCTGCCCGACTTCCTGGTGCGCATGCGGCAAGATGGGACTCAGCTAGCGGTAATCAATGCTGGCAATATCCACTGCTTGAGTCCCGAGGACAGCGCTAACCTGCAGCCCTCTGTGCTGGAGATAATGCCAAAGCCGATCGCCCAGGAGCGGGTCGTGCTAGCGCAGCGGGCGATCGCCTCGGGAGAGGTGCAGCGCCAGGAATATAGCTTCACCAGCGCGGGAGAGACCTACTACGAAGAGGCCCGAATTACGCCGCTTCAGGGGGACGAGGTGCTGGTGGTGGTGCGCGACATTACCCAGCGCCTGCGCGCTGAGCACGTCTTGCGGGACAGCGAGGCCACCAAGCGCGCCCTAATCAATGCCATTCCCGACCGGATGACCCGTATCCGTGCGGACGGCCTGTGCATCGATATTCTCCATCAAGACAGCATTCTTCATCAAGACACCCAGGCGGCAGCGGTGCGTCAAGGCCATCACATCACCCAGGTGCTGCCCCCGGCCCTGGCGCAAGAGCGCATGGCCTATGTTCAGCGGGCCCTAGACACCGGCGTTGCCCAGCAGTATGAGTATCAGGTGGAGGTGGAGGGCCGCCGCTACGACGAAGAGGCCCGCCTGATTCCCCTGGATGAAACTAGCGTGTTAGCCGTGATTCGCGACATCTCGGACCAAAAGCAAAAGGAGCACCGGCTCCAGACCGCCATGGACGCCGCCGATACCGCCAACCGGGCCAAGAGCGAATTTCTCGCCAACATGAGCCACGAAATCCGGACGCCCATGAACGCGGTGATGGGCTTCACCGAGCTGCTGCAGCGGGATGTCCGGGACGCCTCTGCCCAGGAATATCTCGCGGCGATCGCCTCCAGCGGCCAGACCCTGCTGCATTTAATCAACGACATCTTGGACCTCTCAAAAATCGAGGCCGGCCGCCTGGAGCTTTACCCGGAGCCTGTGGACGTGCGGGCTATGGTGCAAGAGGTGGGAGCTATCTTTAGTCAAAAGACCCTGCGCAGCGACGTCGAACTGCACATTCAAGTTGCCGACACCGTCCCGGCCTACCTGTGGCTCGACGATGTGCGGCTGCGGCAGATTTTGTTCAACGTAGTGGGCAACGCCCTCAAATTCACTGGATCTGGGGCGGTGACGCTTGAGGTTGAGGCGAGCCCGCCTGACCTACCCCAGGGGTCTGTCGACTTGCAGATCACCGTGGCAGACACCGGAATTGGCATTGCCCCTGAGCAGCAGCGGATGATTTTCGACGCCTTTACCCAGGCCGAGGGCCAGAGCACCCGGCAGTATGGGGGGACGGGGCTAGGGCTTGCCATCACCCGCCGCTTGGTGGACCTGATGGGCGGCCAAATTACCTTAGAGAGCCAGTTGGGACAGGGCAGCCGGTTCACTTTCCACTTCCCCAATATCGAATGTATCAACCCCGAGGCGAGCCCAGAAACCGCCGATTTAACCGCCGATCTCAATCGCTTTGCCCCAGCCCGCATCCTCGTGGTGGATGACGTCGCCTCCAATCGGGCGCTGCTGGCGGGATACTTTCGCGGCACCGCTCACAGCCTAATCTTCGCGGCGGATGGGGATGAGGCGCTGCGGCTAGTGGCGCAGGATCGCCCCGATGTGATTTTGATGGATCTGCGCATGCCCCGCATGGACGGGCTGGAAGCGACCCAGCGGTTGAAAGCGGATGCCGCAACCGCCCCGATTCCGGTGGTGCTGGTGACGGCCTCCTCCCAGCGGGGGGATGAAGCCCGGCTCAGGCAGCTTTGCCAGGGCTTTGTGCGCAAGCCGGTTAGCCTCGGTCAACTAGTGGAGGCCCTTACCCCTTTACTGCCGGGGGTTTCCAGCGTGACGCCGCCCAATGCTGCGGCTGTGCCTCGGTCAGCCCCAACCCTCGAGCTATCGCCGGACGAGCAGCGCCGCCTAATAGACCAACTGACCCACATTGCCACAGCGCTCTGGCAGCCCATGCGGCAGACCCTCGCCATTGAGCAAGTGGAACAGTTCGCCGCCGCCCTCGGTCAGCTTGCCGTTGATATCCCTCACCCCGCTTTGGTGGACTATATCCATACCCTATCGCAGCAGCTCACCGCCTTTGACTGGGCCGCTATTCCAAAGACAATTGCCGCTTTCGAGGTCCTGCGGCAGGCGATCGCCGGGGTCAATTAATACTTTGACTTGCTTCTTAACCCGCTGCAATCTATTCTTTGTCATTTCTGAGGGGTTTGAGTAGTTTAAAGATCCGGTGACGTACTCCTGGGTAGGATCTTCATGGCAATATGACAGTAACCGTCAGCGGCAGGTACCCCAAAGTACACAGCAACGGCTCTGAGGCGCTTATGGAGGCGGCTATGTGTGACTTGACCCCGCACCAGCGCCCCTCTCCCCTCCCAAGCCACCGGCAGCCGTCGGATGCTCTGATCTTGATCGTCGATGATCAGGCGACCAACTTGAAGATGCTGCGGCAGCTGCTAGCGGATACCCCCTATCAGCTCACTTTCGCTAGCAGTGGTCAGCAAGCCTTAGAGCGGGCCAAGGCCAGCCACCCCGATCTGATTTTGCTCGACCTGCTGATGCCCGACATGGACGGCTTAACGGTCTGTCAGCAGTTAAAGCGAGAAGCGGCGACAGCAGGGATCCCCGTTATTTTTCTCACCGCTAGCCACGAAACCGAACATCTGCTGCAGGCCTTTGAGCAGGGCGCGGTTGACTATGTCACCAAGCCTTTCCGTTCGGAGGAGGTCCTCGCCCGCATTCGAACTCACCTCGCCCTCAAGCAGACCCAGCGCGAACTAGACGGCCTCAACCGCTATCTAGATGACCAGGTGCAGCAGCGCACCGCAGCCTTGCTGCAGTCGCTATCCTTTGCCAGAACGGCTCAGGGAATCACCCGCAGCCTGCGCGATACCCTCGATGAAATTCAGATCTTCGCCACGGTGGTCCAGGCCCTCTCAGAGGCTTTGGGGCTGCAGTCCTGCCAAATCGCCACCTACGACAGCGATCGCGCCGTTGCCGCTATTGCCTACGCCTGCACCGATGGGGTCTCATCGCCCTCTGAGAAGGAGTATCCCTTCACCCGCTTTCAGCCTATCTACGGCGAGCTGCACCAAGGGAGAACCGTCCAGACGTCGCTACTCAATGCGGCAGACCATGGCCTGAGCGGGTCAATGCTGCTGCTAGCCTGCCCGCTGCAGGATCACCAGCGCGTCATCGGCGATATTTGGCTGTACCGGCGCTCCTCTCGGCCCTTTAGCGCCGAAGAAGTTCAGCTAGTGGAGCAAATTGCTAACCACAGCGCCATTGCGATACGGCAAGCCCGCCTGTTTGAAGGGTCACAGGCACAGGTCGAAGAGCTCGAACGACTAAACCATGCCAAAGACGACTTCCTTAAAACCGTCTCCCACGAATTGCGGACGCCCCTGACCAGCATCAAGGCCGTCGCCGACACCCTGCAGTCAATATTGCAGCAGCCCAATTGGCAAACTGAGCATCAGCAGTCGATTGAGAAGGTGATCCCGCTGCTGGTTGGCGAATGCGATCGCGAGATCAAGCTCGTCAATACCATGCTGGAGTTTATTTACCTCGATGTAACCACAGTCCCCTTATCAGACGACATCAGGCTAGATAATTTGGTCAACAGCATCACGCCCCTCTATAAGCAGCGGCTTCAGGTCCAGGAGCAAACTTTGACCGTCAATCTGGCAGACAATCTGCCGCTGCTGCGGACCGACACAGAGATCCTCAGCCGCATTCTGATTGAGTTATTGGACAACGCCTGCCGGTATACGCCGCCTGAGGGGGAGATCGAGCTGAGCGCTGCCTGCTCCCAGGACCACGTGGATATCTTGGTGAGCAATAGCGGCGTTACGCTGACAGAAAAAGAGCTCGGCCGCATTTTCGATAAGTTCTACCGGCTGCCCCAGCGCGATCGCTGGCAGCATGGCGGTGTTGGGCTAGGTTTAGCGCTGGTGGAGAAGCAGGTTCACTATTTAGGCGGCAGCATTCGTGCGGTTCAGGATCGTCAGCGCTT
>JBCCAG010000248.1:0-5622 GCA_039814955.1 Cyanobacteria bacterium P01_A01_bin.135 | reverse complement strand
GCCGTATGGCTGGGCAACTACAAGCTGATTGAAACCGGCAATCATTTGCTGGAGCTGTACGATGTGCATCAAGACCCCACCGAAGGCCTCAACCTGAGCGCCGTGCTGCCGGAGGACACGGAGGTGCTGCAGGATTACTTGGACGCCTTCTCTGGGGAGAATGTGCCGGTAGGGATAGCTGACCGTGCCCCCGGCTTTGATGATCCAGAGGTTCAGCGGCGACTGCGGGATCTAGGCTACTTAGAAGATTAGCGGGTGGGGTATGGAGCAGGCCCTTAAGTTACTGGTTATCGATGACGATGAGCTCGACAGGCTAGCACTGCGCCGGGCCCTTCAGCACTCGAATTTCCGCTTTGAGCTTCAGGAGGCCGAGACAGCCGCCGTAGGGACGGCCCTACTTGCATCTCAACCCTTTGACTGCGCGTTTCTAGACTACCGGCTGCCGGATTCAGACGGCCTGACGCTTGTTCTCAAATTGCGGGACTCGGGACTCGATATTCCCCTGATTGCCTTGACGGGCCAGGGGAGCGAAGAAACCGCAGTCAGCCTGCTGACGGCGGGCATGTCTGATTATTTGTCTAAGTCAAAGCTCTCCAGCGATACCCTAACGCCAGCCATCCACCGCGTCATCCGCGTCTATCGCGCGGAGCAGGAGGCGGCGCTCGCTAACAAACACCTGCAGCATGCTAACAAACTGCTGAAGCGGAAAAACCAAGAGCTAGAAGTGCAGCGCGAGGAGATTCAGCGGCGAAACCTGCAGTTGATTGAGGTATCGCGGCTTAAGTCTGAGTTTCTCGCCACCATGTCCCACGAGCTCAAGACGCCCTTAAATGTGATTATTGGCTTCTCTCAGGTGCTAATGCGGCGGTTAAAAGCGGGAGAAGATAATCGCTACCACGAGATGGTGGAGCGGATCTTCTTCAACGGTCAGCATCTTTTAATGCTGATCAACGACATTCTCGACTACTCCAAGCTGGAGGCGGGGCGGCTAAACCTACGGCATGAATCGGTTAACCTCAGCGACGTTGTAGCGTCTGTCGTAGAAGCCCTGCGGCCCTTGGCTAAGCGCAAGCACATCCGCATTGAGAAAACGGTTAGCCTGAGCAGTCCCATTTTGACTAGCGATGGAGCCCGCCTACGGCAGGTCCTTGATAATCTAGTCTCCAACGCCGTTAAGTTCACCGATGTTGGACAAGTTTGGGTGTCAGTTCAAGAACTCCCTCAAGACACAATAGAAATCGCTGTCAAAGATACCGGTATTGGGATTGCGGCTGATGACTTACCGCATATCTTCGATGCGCTCTACCAAATTGATCAAACCGTTTCGCGAAAACATAAGGGGACGGGGCTAGGGCTTTCCATCACCCAGCTTTTGGTGGAGATGATGCAGGGGGGGATCTCTGTGGAAAGTAGTCCTGGAGAAGGGAGCTGCTTTACCGTCACCCTTCCCCGCCAGTTGCAATCCCCATCTTTAGCAGAGAAACTCCCTTGAGGATGAATGCACTCTGCCCTGTATAGGAATAAGCTATGGTTATTGGCCCGTGGTTCAGTTGGCCTACGGTTAGTCTTTATAGTACGAGCTTGCTCTAAGAAGGCGATCCGTACGGTTTCGCAGAGCGCTAGCACTCCATGCAAATTCCTCCTCAGACAACCATCTTAGCGGTTGATGACTCTCCAGATAATTTGTTTTTGCTGGAGTCACTTCTCAGCGAAGAAGATCACTACCAGCTGCAGTTCGCCGAAGACGGTAAGGCCGCTTTGGAGCTGGTCCGGCATTCTCCTCCGGATATGATTTTGCTAGACGTGATGATGCCCAGCGTGAGTGGCTACGAGGTAGTTCGGCAAATCCGTCAAGATCTAACCCTGCCCTACATTCCCATTCTGCTGATTACGGCCCATGAGAAGTCGAGCTTAGTAGAGGGACTCGATGCTGGGGCAGACGATTTCCTCCGTAAGCCGTTCGACGTCAATGAGCTGCTGGCGCGGGTGCGCTCTATGGCTCGCCTGAAGCGCAGTATTGACGGCTATCGCCATCTGATTAATCAGCGGGACGATTTTATGACCCGCCTCACCCACGATCTGAGAACCCCGCTGATTGCCGCTGAACGCGTCCTGGCCATGTGCATCGACGAAACCTTTGGCCCGGTGGCCGATGAGGCCAAGACGGTGCTGGCTGACGTGGTCAAGAACAACGTCGATCTGCTGGCGATGACCAACACTCTGCTAGAGGTGCATCGCCACGACGCCGGGGAGAAGCAGCTTGTGCGATCGCCCGTGAAGCTGCGATCGCTCTGCGGGGAAGTTGTGCAAGAGCTCGCGCCCCTGGCGGCGGAAAAAGGGTTGGCCTTGGAGCTAGAAGTGGATGAGAAAGCTAGAACCACAATCAGGGGCGATCGCATCGAGCTGCGGCGGCTAATCACCAATTTGGTGGGGAACGCCATCAAGTTTACCGACAGCGGACGGGTAACGGTGCGCCTGCGATCGCCCGCTCAGGGCAAGATTGAGATCAGCGTCGAAGACACTGGCCCCGGCATTTCTCAAGCGGACCAGCGGCAAATCTTCGAGTGGTTCCGCCAGGGAAATCACCGGCGGGCGGGCAGCGGGCTGGGGCTACACCTGGCGCAGCGTATTGCCAAGCTCCATGGCGGCCGGATTACGGTCGCTTCCACCCTAGGGGAGGGAAGTACCTTTACCGTCACGCTGCCTGCCAGTTAACCCCCATCAGACCCTCCAGAAACCCGCACCCAAATTTGGTAAATCTGGGCCAGCTCCTCCTCCAAAATCGGCTTAGTCAGGTAGTCGTCCATACCCGCCTCTAAACACTTTTCGCGATCGCCCTCCATGGCGTGGGCCGTCAGGCCAATCACTACAGTATGCCGATCCCCTTCCCGCTGCCGGAGCTGCCGCGTGGCGTCGTAGCCGTCCATCACCGGCATCTGACAATCCATCAACACGATGTCGTAGGTCTGTTCAGCCAGTCGGTCCAGACACTCCTGGCCATTCCCGGCCCAGTCAACGGTGTAGCCCACATCTTCTAGCAGCAGCGTCATTAAGTCGCGGTTGTCTAGGTTATCTTCCACCAGCAGTAGGGTCGCCTGAGGTACCGGGATAACGGTATCTGAAGCGGTTGGGGAGCTGGAATAGACGCTGCTAGGACCGGCAACGGCGAACGGAACAGAGAACCAAAACACCGCGCCGCCCCCCAAAGCGCTCTCAACACCAATGCTGCCCCCCATCACCTCAACAATCCGGCGGCAAATGGTTAGGCCCAAGCCGGTGCCACCAAACTGCCGCGTGATGGACGCATCGGCCTGGGTGAACGGCTGGAAGAGGCGTTTTTGACCGGCAGCGTCGATGCCAATACCGGTATCGCGGACCTCAAACCTCAGCAGGGTTGAAGAGGGGGCACGCTCCGGTTTCGCGTCGCCGCCAGACCGTAGGCTACCAGACTGTCGCGCCCTAGCCTGTGGGGCAACAGTCTGGGGCGCGACAGAGACATTGATTTCCCCAGACAGGGTAAATTTCAAAGCGTTAGCGATCAAATTGTTCAGAATTTGCTGGAGCCGAAAATCGTCCCCGATTAGCTCATTTGGCACAGCGTCATCCACCGCGAAGGTCAGTGCTAGGCTGCGGCCCTGGGCCTGGGGGGTGAAGGTATCTGACAGGGCTTCAAACACATCGCCGATGGCAAACAGGCGATTTTCCAGCCGCAGTTGCCGGGCTTCTAGCCTGGACAGGTTCAGGACGTCGTCGATGATGGCGAGCAGCCGCTCCCCGTTGGAGACTAGGGTGGTCAGTACCTGCCGTTGCTGAGGCTTGAGTGCAGTCCGCTGCAGGAACTGGCTCGACATCATAATCGAGTTGATGGGTGTGCGAATTTCGTGGCTCATGTTGGCCAAGAACTCAGTCTTGGCCTGGTTGGCCGAATCCGCCGCCTGGGCCACCGCGATCGCCTCTTCCAGGATGTCGTTTTTTCGCGTCAGCTCTTTTTCAATGCGCTTACGCTCGGTGATGTCCATAACGGTGCCATAGAGTTTGGTAACCTGGCCATTCTCACCGCGAATTGCCTGCCCAATGGCGTTGAGGCAGTGGGTGTCGCCTTCAGAATGTTCGACCTCCACATCAATGGAAAACGGAATGCCGTCCCTGAGCAGTAGATCAAGGGCGCTTCGAAAGTCGCCTTGATCCTCCTGAATATGGCGTTGAATGAGGGCCTCAAAGCTGGTAGGGGCGCTCTGCTCCTCAAGCTCATAAATGTGCAGCAGCTCGTCTGACCAATCGGGGCAGGCGGTTGACAGCTCTAGGCCCTCCCGGTAAGGAATTTCCCAGCTTCCCACCTTGGCCAGCCGCTGGGCGTTCAACAGCTTCGCTTGACTCTCCCGCAGGGCCCGCTCTGCCTGGACGCGCTCGGTGATTTCCACCACTACCGATCCCACGCCGCGTCCGTCTCGCAGAAAGTTGACGGGGTAGTAGCTCGCGGTCCAATACCGCTCCACGTTAGGGTTATCCTGTGTGGTATTCCAAACGTCTACTCCGGTGATGGGTTCACCGGTTTCAATCACCCGTCGTAGCAGGGGCTCAACCTGTTGAGCTAGCTCTGGCGCCACTTCCTCTAGGGTATGGCCTACGTGCTGGTCAAGAGGGGCCCCGTTAATGTTTGCCAAAGCTTGATTGATGCGCAGGAACTTGAGCTCATCGTCTTGCAGGGAAAGCCCTACCGGACTCATGGTGTAGAGCTTCTCTAGAAGCTCATTAGCCTGCTGCAGCTGAATCTGAGCCTGTTTGAGTTCAGTGACACTGACGAAGGTAATGACGATACCATCGCTGTGCCGCCCGTCCCGGGAATAGGGGTGGATGCGCATGAGCACATAGCTGCCCGCCTCGGTGAGTTCGACTTCTTCCTCATGAGCGGTTTTCGTCTCGTTCACCCGCTGCAGCAAATCCACTAAGTCAGGGCACTTGAGGTTATTGGTCAAATCGGTCAGGGGACGCCCCACATCAGTGGATTTAATGTTGACCGTGCGCGTCGCGGCGGGGGTGTAGCGGCGAATCTGCAGGTCGGCATCCAGAAAAATGACGCCGATGTCGGTACTGCGCAACAGGTTATCAATATCGTTGTTGAGCTGGGTGAGTTCGTCAATTTTGGACTGGTACTCGCCGTTGACGGTGTACAGCTCCTCGTTGACCGACTGCAGCTCCTCGTTGGTGCTCTGCAGCTCTTCGTTGGAGGCCAGGAGCTCTTCGTTGGTGGCCTGCTGCTCCTCGTTGGCCGTCTCCAGCTCTTCGATGGTGACCTGCAAATTTTCTCGGGTCTGCTGCAGCTCGTATTCCAGCTCTGAAATTTGCTGGGCGGCCTCTTCTCCCCCGTCAAAATTCGGCATTGAGGGCGCGGGCGGCGCGTTGGTCTCCACTTCTAAGACCACAATGTAGTGAGCGGCTTTGGCGCGGCGGCTTTCAGCCGGGCCAACCCGCATGGTAACGCTGAGCTGCTCCCTGCCGCGCTCTAGCTTGATTCCGGTATACAGCACGGTCTGTTGATCTCGCTTGGTGCGGTGGAGCGCTGTGCTCAGGGGAAGCTTGACCGCTGGCGGCACAATGTCTGCTACATCGAGATTTGCTTCT
>JBCCAG010000459.1:0-3935 GCA_039814955.1 Cyanobacteria bacterium P01_A01_bin.135 | reverse complement strand
GTGCTTACGGCAGCCACTCCCATGGTTGAAGATATGGCCCTACTGCGGCTGCTGCAGCTGACTAGCCCCGCTTTGCCGGTGGGGGGCTATAGCTATTCTGAAGGGTTAGAGACCCTGAGTCAGCAGGGGCAGCTGCCAGATGGGGCGGCACTGGAAGGCTGGCTGATCCACGAGCTGGCCTATGGCACGGTGCGGGTAGAGGCCACCATGGTTCTCAAGGTGCACCAGGCGGTCACGCAAGGGAACCCAGCCGCGATCGCCCAGTGGAACCGTTACCTCTCTGCCCTGCGGGACACCGAGGAGCTGCGGCAGCAAAACTGGCAGATGGGGCAGTCCCTACGGCAGCTTTTGTTGAACCTGGAGTCAGACTTTGGGCCATTGCTGCAGCCGCTGCAGCCCTGCAACTTTGCGATCGCCTTTGCGGTAGCGGCGGCTCACTGGGACGTTTCCGAGAAGAATAGCGTTTTGGGCTATCTCTACAGTTGGACGACCACCCTTGTCAATGCTGGCATCAAGCTGGTTCCCCTAGGGCAGACAGCCGGACAGCAGCTCCAGCAGCGCCTTCACCCCAAGCTGATTGAGACGACTACCTGGGTGCTCAGCGCCCCCGATAGCTGGTGGGATTGGACCTATGCCGAAGCGACGCCCGCCTCGGGCCCTGAGACATCGCCACAGATCTGTAGCTGGGGGGTCTCCCTCGCAAGCATGGGCCACGAGGCGCTATATTCAAGGTTATTTAGAAGTTGAATGTAAGCGCATGCCTCCTTTTCGCGTTGGGGTTGCGGGCCCGGTGGGCTCCGGCAAGACCGCTCTGGTAATGGCCCTGTGTCAGCAGCTCCGAGAGACCTACAGCATCGCTGTCGTTACTAATGATATTTATACTCAAGAGGACGCCCAATTTTTGGTGCGCCACGGGGCGCTACCCCAGGAGCGAATTGTGGGGGTGGAAACTGGAGGATGTCCCCATACCGCCATTCGAGAAGACGCCTCAATTAACCTAGTGGCAATTGAGCAGTTAGAGAAGCAGTTTTCGCCCCAGCTTGTATTTGTGGAAAGCGGTGGCGACAATCTAGCAGCCACCTTCAGTCCGGAGCTAGTGGACCTAACCATCTACGTCATCGATGTGGCGGCAGGGGACAAAATTCCCCGCAAAGGAGGGCCGGGCATCACTAAGTCGGACCTGCTGGTGATCAACAAAACCGACCTTGCTCCCTTGGTGGGGGCCGATCTCGGGGTGATGGAGCGGGACGCAAAGCGGATGCGGGGCGATCGCCCTTTTACCTTCACAATGCTGAAGTCGGACCCAGACTTAACCGACATCATCGCGGCAATCGAGCGCCATATGGGGCCTGTGGAATAATTTGGCGACATAAATACAATCTTCATTTGTATCGCAGGATACAATTCCTATCTGTCTTGAGACATACTATTCACTGCGTATGTGTGTGACGTGAATAACACGCCCTGCCGCTTAAGAAACGAGGATTGATAAAGTTTATGGCAAGTTCATTTGGACGACGACGGTTTTTACTTTACGGCTCTGCTGCCTTGGGAACTAGCATTTTGCTGAAGGCCTGCGCCAGTGACTCCACGGATGAGCCGGCAGCCGACGCCCCGGCAGAAGAGGAGGGCGAAGCCACAGCGGATGCCGGTAGCGGTGACACCATTAAGGTCGGGATTCTCCACTCCCTCAGCGGCACCATGGCCATTAGTGAGACTACCGTAGTCGACGCCGAGGAGCTGGCAATTCAAGAGATCAACGCTGCGGGTGGTGTACTCGGCAGGCAGATCGAGGCCATCAAAGAAGACGGCGCCTCTGACTGGCCGACCTTTGCTGAAAAAGCTGAGAAACTAATTGACCAGGACGGCGTTGCCACAATCTTTGGCTGCTGGACCTCCGCCAGCCGCAAGGCGGTGCTGCCGGTATTTGAATCCAAGAACCACATGCTGTGGTACCCGGTGCAGTACGAGGGCCAAGAGTGCTCCAAGAACATCTTCTACACCGGCGCTGCCCCCAACCAGCAGATTGAGCCAGCGGTAGAGTGGCTGCTGGAGAACAAGGGCACCCAGTTCTTCCTGGTGGGCTCTGACTATGTGTTCCCCCGCACTGCCAACACGATTATTAAAGAGCAACTCGCAGCTTTAGGCGGCGAGACTGTGGGTGAGGACTACCTGCCTCTGGGCAACACCGAAGTTACTCCAATCATCTCCAAGATTCGCTCTGCGATGCCCGACGGCGGCGTGATCTTCAACAGCCTCAACGGCGACAGCAACGTGGCCTTCTTTAAGCAGCTCAAGGGCGCTGGCCTCAACCCGGATCTGTACCCGGTGATGTCGGTATCGGTGGCAGAAGAAGAAGTGCGCCAAATTGGCCCTGAGTTCTTGGTAGACCACTATGCGTCCTGGAACTACTTCCAGACTGTGGAGAGCCCCGAGAACGAAAAGTGGGTCTCTGACTTTAAGGCGGAGTACGGCGAAGACCGGGTAACCAACGACCCGATGGAAGCCGCTTACATCATGGTCTACATGTGGAAGATGGCGGTTGAGGCTGCCGGGACCGCTGATGACCTAGAGGCGGTGCGGGAAGCTGCTTACGGCCTGGAGTTCGCTGCGCCCGAAGGCCCGGTGACCATGAACGCTAACCACCACCTGTCGAAGACGGTGCGTATCGGTCAGGTGCGGGATGACGGTCTGTTTGAGATCGTGTCTTCTACCGACGGTCCTATTGATCCCATCCCCTGGAACCAGTACGTGCCCGATACCAAGGGATTTGCCTGCGATTGGTCTGACCCTGAGAAGGGCGGCAAGTTCGAAGAAGCGTAACGGATTGCCCGACATTGGGATGATCCTAGGGGCGTACTCATTGGTGCGCCCCCTTCGACGCGTAAAACACTCAAATCGTGAATTTATGCGATCGCGGGCATATGGACATTCGAATTTTGAATATCCGACGGGATGGATATTTCGTTGTTTGGCATGGGGCGCAACTATTGATGCGCCCCTACGGTGTTTTCACAAACCGGCGTGGTAACAAACGTGTCGGTTTATGGGTGAATGATTATTCTCGAACAGATACTCAATGTTCTATTTAATGGCCTCAACACGGGGTCGGTGCTGCTGATCGCGGCCCTGGGTCTGGCCATCGTCTTTGGGCTGATGGGGGTGATTAACCTGGCCCACGGCGAGCTAATGATGTTGGGGGCTTACACCACCTACGTGGTGCAAAACGGCTTTAACAACTACGCCGAATCTCTAAGAAGTATCTATATTTTTGTGGCGCTGCCCCTGGCATTTTTGGTGGCGGCCCTGGTGGGGCTACTGTTGGAGCGCACGGTGGTGCGCTACCTGTACGGCAGGCCGCTGGAGACCCTACTGGCCACCTGGGGCGTCAGCCTAATTTTGATTCAGTTTGTGCGCAGCGTGAATGCGGCCATGATGCTGGCGCTGGTGATCTTTGCGGCGCTGTTCTTAGGCGGGCGATTTGCCCTGCGTAAAGCCGAGGTGACGCTACCCTGGGCGCTGCCGGTGGTGTTGACGCTTTCAGCGGCGATCGCCTTGGTGGCCGGTCGTCTATTCAACGCCTCAGATCAGAACTGGCTGACCCGTCAGTGGTTCGGACCCCGCAACATTGACGTTACTGCGCCGGGCTGGCTCCAGGGCGGCGTTTCTATTGGTTCGACCCTACAGTTTCCCTACGCCCGCCTGTTCATCATTGTCCTGACGGCCATCTGCCTACTAGGCACCTACTGGTTTTTGAACCGCTCTATTTGGGGGCTGCGCATCCGGTCCGTCACCCAAAACCGGGACATGAGCGCCTGTTTGGGTATCCCCACTAAAACCGTGGATGCCCTCACCTTTGCCCTGGGGTCTGGCCTGGCGGGGGTGGCGGGCTGCGCCATCACCCTACTGGGGTCCGTGGGGCCAAACCTGGGGGG
>JBCCAG010000234.1:0-5817 GCA_039814955.1 Cyanobacteria bacterium P01_A01_bin.135 | reverse complement strand
CAGTGGGTCTGAAAACAGCGCTGATCCCGAACCTAATCCACAGCGCACCTACGCCGACGCTTTGATTACAGACTGGCAGCAGGCCCTCACTCAAATTGCCGGACGGCCTCGGTTCCTGTTAGCCCAGCGCACCGCCGAGCCCGGCACTGAAGCGGCCCTCAATGCCGCCATCGATATCGCCCAACCCCTCGTGAGCACAGGCCGCGATTGGCCCGTGGTGCAGCAAGCCCTAGCTGATTGGCGATCGCAGATCCAGGCCCTAGAAGACCGCCCCCTGCTGGTGAAGGCCCAAGAGCATGCCGCCGCGGGAGACCTGTGGGCCGCCATTACCCAAGCTGAGGCCATTGGGGAAGGCCGTGCCCTCTACCCCCAAGCGCAAGGCCTGATTACCGAGTGGCAGACCGTCAGGCGCGCTGCCGAAGACCGGCAGCGACTGGCTGAGGCGGAAGCCCTGGCGGCGGACCTGAGCCTTAGCCGCGCCATTGAGGTGGCGGGGGCAATTTCACCCGCCAGTGAAACTTACGAACAGGCCCAACAGGCGATCGCCCAGTGGCAGCAGGAGCGGGATGCTTGGGTAGCCCGCCGTCAAGCGGAGGCAGAGCGCGCTGCGGCTCCAGAGCCCAGTCCCCCCGTTTCTAGTCCTTCAGCGCCTAGTTCTACAGAGCCTGCTGCCACAGAGCCCCCCTCCGCTGCTACCCCTCCCGCCCCAGACCCTGCTGGCTCGTCTTACTACGGCTACTATGGAACCAGCGAGTAGTGGTAGGCTAAAGCCACTGACCCAGGCTGTGACATCGGCCCCATTCTCCTATGACCACGCCACCTGCTGACCGCCTGACCGTCGCCGTGATTGACGACGAGGAGTTTTTTCGCTTGGGGGTCTGTAGCTGGCTGCGCAGCCGGGTGACGGTGGCGGCAGAGGCTGCTTCGCTAGCTGGCCTTGAACTAGACCTATCAACCCTGCCGCTGGACCTGGTACTCTACGGCGCTAACCAGGGGCCGGCAGCGGTGCCATCTGACCTGCAAGCGCTCAAGGCAATGACAGACGCGCCGGTTTTAGGGCTAGGGCCAGGGGACCCGGCGGTGGCGCGGCAGGTTCAGCGGCAAGGGGGGCAAGGCTACTGGGTAAAGGGCAGCGCCCCCGAGGCGCTACTGGCGGCGATGACGCGGGTGGCGGCGGGGGATGAGGCCTGGGGAACGCCCTACTGGCGAGGTGAGGCGACGGCACAGGGCTGGTTTGCTCCCTGGCGGCAGCGGCTCTACGCCTCCGGCATGGACCAAATTGAGGCGGCGATCGCTGATTTGGAGGGGCTGCTAGCCTCGGACCTATCTCCCTTAGACCGGGCCGTGGTGGCTGGGCGGCGGCGAGAGCTACGAGCAGCCCGCCGCGCCGTTGCCTGGCTTCTCAGCCCCCGAGTAACCCCGCCCCCAGTCGAGAAATCGCCTCGCCCCCTTACGGATAGTAGACCCACCGCTGCGTCAACGGGGCCTATCTCAGGGGAGCTGAAGCGGACTAGTCCAGGGGGAGAGAGTTTAGTACTAGGAGGCGCTTCAACCACCCTATTTGAAGCCCTTGACGTCAAGCTGCAGTCCCCGCTGCGCAACCAAACCCGGCGGCCCCTAGAGATTGATATTTTGCGGGAGGAGCGGCGACGGGAGCTGCTTTACGCGGTGCGCCGTGCCTTTGCTGACCTGCTGGGGGAGCTACAGCAGGCGGATGTCCAGCCCGCCCAAGTGCTAGAGCCCCAGCCCCAGAGCGATACCCGGGGCGCATTGCGGCTGCTCCAGGATTTGTGGCAGCGGGTCGTGACGGTCTTTTTTGGCAAGTACTACGTGATTTCCATTGATGGGGTGGAGCTGGAGGTAGTGCCGCTGCTGCTGCTGGAGGCGGAGCGGGTTCGGCCTGACCTAGAGGCGATCTCTGGGGTGTCGGAGCTGGTAGGCCATTTGCTGTTTCAACACCCGCTCCAGGTAGATAGCGTTCCCCATGGGGTGGGTAGCGCCGTGGCGATGGCCCGGGCTGAGCACCTGCTGGATAACTTGGTGGTCTGCATGGCTAACGCGGTCATCCAACCCCTACTCAATCAGTTGGCCGATGTTGAGGTAATTAAGCAGAGCTTTTACAGCCGTCAGCTCCTCTCCAGCCGCAGCATTGCCCAATTCCGCAACGATTTGTCCTGGCATTACCGCCTGGTCCGCTACTGGTACGACCCCTTGGATATCTTTGAGAGCCGGGTGCGGCTATTTCGCCTTGGCCCCATTGGCGTGGAGGAGCGGTTTATCTATATGCCGCGCCGCCGCGAGCTCGAGCGGCTGCAGGGACTGCCGTTTACCGTAACCCTGCTTCTAGAGCTGCGGGATGCCCTGGCCCCCCGATTCCAGGCGCTGGTGAGCTGGGCTGGAAAGCTCGCGGTCTACCTGCTAACGGAGGTGCTGGGCCGGGGACTGGGCCTGATTGGCCGGGGCATTCTGCGGGGGATCGGCAGCGCTTGGCAAGATGTGGCCCGCGATCGCGAGCCGGGCTCTGTGTCAGGGCCTCGCCGCTGAGAGCTGCCGGAGACCGCCTTTCCCTCTAGGGCAAGGTTCAAGAAGCTTGCAGCGTGGCCAGCGCCACCGACGCCGACGCCGGGCGATCGCTGGGGTCTTTGCTGGTCAGCTCCTGGAGCCAGGTAGAGAAGGGCGGGGACAGCCCTAGCCCACTGACGTCCACATTGTCCGCCTTGTAGGTCAAGCGGTCTGGCGTGCAGCCGCTGATCAGCGCTGCTAGGGTCATGCCCAGACCGTAGAGGTCTGACTTTTGCAGCACCCGCCCCCCGAGCTGCTCCGGTGCAATGTAGCCATTAGCTCCCACTAGGGTGAGCACAGTACTGTAGCGATAGCTGGGGGCCATGGGCTTCACCGACCCAAAATTCACCAGATAGATCTGCGTTCGCCGTCCGGGCAGCGTGGTGAGCATGACGCTGCTAGGCTTGATGTCTCGGTGCAGAATCGGGGGAGATTGTCCGTGGAGATAAACCAACACATCCAGTACCCCGGCGGCAATGCGCTTGGCCTCATTTTCTGAGAATTTACGCCCCCGCTGCAGATATTGATCCGTCGAGGTGCCGTCCACGTAGCTTTCTACCAGCACCAAGGCTTTTTTGCCTCGGGGCAGGTCAATGTCAAAGTAGCCCAGGTAGCGCGGAATGGACGGGTGCTCCAGATGCCGCAGGGTGAACAGCTCCCGCTCAAACAGCCGCAGGGCATCGGGGTGCAGCTCTTCATCCACCGCAATCAGCTTTAAGATTACGGGCTGCTCGGTTGTCAGATCCTTGGCTAGCAGGGTCCAGCGCCCCGCTCGATAGCCCAACTGCTTTTCGACCCGGTAGCGCTCCCCTAGAATTTGCCCCGCCATAGACCTCGCTGTTTGTCCACCGCTGCGGCCCGTTGTCGCTGGCGGCTTGGTAGATTGTGCTGCACTTTGTTACTGCTAAGAATATCACCTGTGGATTTACGGTATCTTTAAAGCCACCTTCATTCCGTTAGCAATATGCCCCTATCGGCCCCCGTTTCAATCCGGCAGCAGCAGCACCCCCTGATTCGTGACTTGGCCAACCGTATTGAATCACTCTGGCAGCAGCATCTGGAGCTGTCGCCCTACCACCTGCCGGAGGACCTCGGCTACATTGAGGGGCGGCTAGAGGGCGATCGCCTAGTAATTGAAAATTCCTGCTACCAAACCCCCCAGTTTCGCAAGCTGCATTTGGAGCTAGCCAAGGTGGGCCGCAACCTCGACATTCTCCACTGCGTTATGTTTCCCCGGTTAGAGTACCCGCTGCCCATGTTTGGCACTGATTTGGTGGGTAGCTCTAAGCAGATTGGCGCGGCGATTGTAGACCTCTCCCCTGTGCAGCAACAGGAAGCGTCGGTCAACGCTCGCTGGCCTCTCCCACCCGGTTACCAAAGCACCCTGGCGGCGCTTCCAGCCATCGCCTTCTCCCAGCCTCGGGAACTGCCCGAGTGGGGCCATATTTTCTCGGAGTTTTGCCTGTTTGTGCGGCCGGGGGATGAGGGGGAGCAGCAGCAGTTTTTGGAGCGGGTTGGGGCGATGCTGACCCTCCACTGCCAGCAGGCTGTTGCCACTGCGCCCCAGCCCGAGCGGCGGGCGGAAATTGCGGCGGGGCAGCGGCGCTACTGCCGGCAGCAGCAGCAAAACGACAAAACTCGGCGGGTGCTGGAGAGCGCTTTTGGCGCTGAGTGGGCAGAGCGCTATATGACCACCGTCCTGTTTGACCTGGCCGATTGATCCTTATTAGAGCGACAAACCCTATGACCGCGACTCCCATCTCTTCTCGCCTAATTCTTGGACTGCTGAGCATTCGCCCTTTGGCCGCGTTGATTAAGCGCCAGGCTCGCCAGATGATTATTAAACGCGCCGAGTCTATTGGGGTGCCTTGGCGGCAGGAGGTGGAGCAACTGCAGGCCCACCAGCCCCAGTGGGAAGTAGCGCTGGCCAAGCTGAGAGATCCACACCTGGTGTACCCAGACTACTACCGCCAGCCCTTCCATGCCTACAACGAAGGCAACCTAGGCTGGAAACCCGCCATGGAGGTAGGGGTGGCGGCCAAAGCGGTGCATGCCCGTCTATGGCCTAAGGAAGGGGCCAACGGCGATGCTAAACTGCGGCAAAGATACCACCAGGTGCTCCAGGCCCAGCTTCCTCAGGCTCCCAGCCTTAGCCTGGATTTGGGCTGCAGCGCGGGAGACAGCACCGCTGCCCTGCAGGCCGCTTTCCCCAACTCCCGCGCCATTGGCCTGGATCTATCTCCCTATTTTTTGGTGGTGGCCCAGCATCAGTTTGCGGCCAACCCTCACCTGAGCTGGCGGCACGGGGCGGCGGAGGCCACCGGACTAGAAGCCGCCAGCGTTGACCTAGTGTCTGCTTTCTTAATGTTCCACGAGCTGCCTCAGTTCGCAGCGATCGCCGTCTTACAAGAGGCCCGGCGCGTTCTGCGCCCCGGCGGCCATGTGGCGCTGATGTGCATGAACCCAGCCTCGGAGGCCTACGCGAAAATGCCCACCTATGTGCGCACCCTGCTGCGCAGTACGGAGCCCTACCTAGACGAATATTTCACCCTGGACTTAGAGCAGGCGATCGTGGCGGCGGGGTTCGCTGCGCCGACGATAACCGTAATCAGTCCTCGCCACCGGGCGGTGGTGGCCCAGGTGCGTTAAACACGTGGACAAAAATGTAAACGTATTCGTAGGGACATGGCATGCCATGTCCCCCAAATGGTTGCGGTGTCTAGGATTGCGCATACCACGACAAATGGAGGAGTGCACCGTTGGACGTAGCCTTAACCATGGCATCTGGAATTGCAATCGATGGGCAGGAAATGTCGTTGGGCCGGTCGGCAGGACATGGCGCTGCCATGTCCCTACCTATGGCGGGGCGGAATGCCCTTATGCGTCGCTATCACCCACTAACTGCTTAAACCAGTCATCCCGCTGCAGCCGGGCAAAGGTGGGGTCCGCCTTGGCCTCTACCTGGTAGCGCGGGTCTAGCTCCACCGCCCGCTGCAGGCTCTCCAGCCCTAAGTCGATCTCCCCTTGGCTGACGTAGCATACCGCCCGGTTGTAGTAAGCCGGGGCGTAGTCGGGCTGCAGCTCCAGCACCTGGTTAAAGGAAGCGATCGCCCCCTCAAATTGCTTTAGCTTGGTCAGGCTCATACCCCGATTCAGGTGGGCCTTGTAGGCTTTGGGATTGAGCTCCAAGGCCCGGTCAAAGGATTCCACTGCCGCTTCGTGGCGCTCTAGCTCCACCAGGGCTAGGCCGCGGTT
>JBCCAG010000737.1:0-2434 GCA_039814955.1 Cyanobacteria bacterium P01_A01_bin.135 | reverse complement strand
GTGCTGGGGGAGGAGTACCGTGACTCGGTGGCGGCGATGCGCTGGCTCGCCCCAATGACCGTTCTGCTGGGGCTTCGGTTCCCCATGGGGGATATTCTCTCCAGTACGAATCGACAAGGCATGCGCAGCGCGATTCAGGTGACCACGGCGTTGATCAACTTCTTAATTAACCTGGTGCTGATTCCCCTCTTATCTTGGAAGGGGGCGGCGATCGCCACGCTGATCTCTGACGGATTGCAGACCGTGGCGCTGTGGGGATGTGTATTGTGGCTGCTGCGAATTGAGACCGCCGCAAAGCGCTCCGGTCGATCGACTGAACAGAGCGGATAATCGGCGGCGGAAAAACTTAGGCGCTGCTGCCGAGTAGTGGAGCTTCATCCCGTACACTTCAAGGGTGGGGTTGAGGAGAAGCCATTGTCCAAGTTCATGTTCATCACTGATCTCGACAACACCCTTGTTGGAGATAAAGCCGCTCTAGCTGAGCTTAACCAACAGCTTAGCCAGCACCGCGACCAGTACGGTAGCCTGATCGTCTACTCCACCGGGCGATCGCCTACTCTGTACCGGCAGCTGCGCCAGGAGCAGGAGATGATTGAGCCGGACTTCACCGTGCTTTCCGTGGGTACCCTCATCTATCCCAGCGGCAGCGACGAGCCCGACATCAAGTGGTCGGAGGTGCTCTCCGAGGGGTGGGACCGGGAGGCGATCGTGGCAACGACGGCCCATTTTGCGGACTTGGTGCCCCAGCCCGACTCCGAACAGACCCCCCACAAAGCTAGTTTCTTTCTAGAGGAGAACGTCGCCGCCGACCTGCTGCCGCGTCTGCGGGATACCCTGGCCCAGAAGGGACTGGATGTCCAGCTTGTGTACAGCAGCGGCCAGGATCTAGACATTTTGCCCAAGCGGGGCAACAAGGGGGCGGCGGTGGCCTTTTTGCAGCAGCGGCTAGATATGCCCCCGGAGCGCACGGTGGTGTGCGGTGACTCTGGCAATGATTTGTCGATGTTTGAGGCGGCGAACGCCAAGGGCATTATTGTGGGCAACGCCCGCGACGAGCTGCGGGAGTGGCACCAGCGGGAGGCCTCAGCCGATATCTATCTGGCCCAGGCTCACTGCGCAGGGGGCATCTTGGAGGGGCTGAAGCACTTCGGCTTTTTGAGTCCAGGCTAAACCGATGCTCAGCTATCTGCGGGGAACCCTAGTCACGATTCAAAAGCTCGGCAGCGGCCGGGTGCTGCTGGTGCTGGAGGTAAATCACGTCGGCTACGAGCTGCAGATCCTGCCGCGTATGGCGAGTGAGTTGCCGGAGCTGGGCAGCGAGGCGCAAATCCACGTGCATCAGCAGGTGCGGGAAGACCAGATGCTGCTCTACGGCTTCAGCAGCGCCGCCCAGCGAGATTTGTTCCGGCAGCTGGTCGCTGTCAGCGGCATCGGTCCGCAGCTCGCCGTGGCCCTGCTGGACACCTTTGCCATTGCGGAACTGGTGCAGGCCATCGTGGGGGGCAAAACCCGGCTGCTGGCCAAAACCCCGGGGGTGGGCCCCAAGACTGCTGAGCGTATTTGCCTGGAGCTAAAAACCAAGCTCTCGGAATGGCGGGAGCAGGCGGGCATGGTGGCGGTGCCCGATGCCGCGCCGGTGGGCTCGGTGCAGGAAGATGTGGAGATGACCCTGCTGGCCCTAGGCTATTCCCCCAGCGAGATCACCCGCGCCCTGCAGGCGGTGGGACAGACTAAGGCGCTCTCCAAGACCCAGGACTCAGAGGAGTGGATTCGAGAGGCGATCGCCTGGCTGAGCCAGTAGCAGGAGGCTATGATAATATGGTGAACCCGAACAATAAAGATTTAGCGTAATCAACCAGCAAGTTCAAATCCATGGCCCTCGTCCAAGAAAAAAAGCAAGAGCTGATCAACGAATATCAGATTCATGAGACCGACACTGGCTCAGCGGATGTCCAGGTCGCTATCCTCACCGAGCGCATTAACCGCCTGAGTGCCCACCTGAAAAACAACAAGAAAGACTTCTCCTCCCGCCGAGGCCTTCTGAAGATGATTGGCCAGCGCAAGCGCCTGCTTGGCTACATCCTTAAAGAAGACCAGCAGCGCTACCGCGACCTGATCAAAAAGCTCGGCATTCGCGGCTAGGTTCGCGGCAACTCTATGGGGGCACAGCGGACTGTGCTCCGGCGACTCAACAGCTCATCCATCCTAGGCGCTCTACCATGGCTCCACCCAAATCCAAGGACCAATCAAGCGATCGCCTTCCCTTTGAGCCCAAGCGACGGCAAAAGCGGGCTGAAAAAGCTCAGGCTGAGGACGAGGCAGCGTCAAGCGCCAAGACTGCCCAGCCTAAAGAAAATCCAGCCGCCCGCAAACGAGAAGACGCCAAAGCTGCCAGAGTGCAGGCTGCTAAGGAAAAGCTCGCTAAGATGCAGAG
>JBCCAG010000079.1:0-10118 GCA_039814955.1 Cyanobacteria bacterium P01_A01_bin.135 | reverse complement strand
TGCTACCGGACTGCTGAAGTTCTATCTGGCGAAATCGCAGAAGGATCTGACATTTGAAGACTACGTGATACTGGTGTGCCTAAAGGCGTACAGCGAGAGCCTGAGTGAGTTTTGTCGAGCAGAGGATGCGCGCACCGATTCTGCTCTGCGCTCCCTCAGCGGTGAGATTTCCGGTACTGCGCTGGGACAGACACAGCAGAGGCTCGACGCGCTAAAAGCCTTTGAATTAACTGAATCTGAGGCCCAAAAGACCTTGCTGTGTTTCCAGAAGTCGCAGCTATCGCAGCAGCTCCAGTCGGTGATGGAAAGCCGATTGCTGAAGGCAGGCGTGGAAGCGTCTGCCGCTCAGCGACTTGTGGAGCGCGCAGCCTGGAATACGCATCGCTACATCACTAAAGCTTGGAACAACCTGCCCGATGACAAACGCCGCTTTGGTGGCTTATCTATCGCGGAATGGCGCATGGAGCAGGAAAAGTACGACAGCATTGACACCTACCTGAAAGAGTTCGTCTCCCCTGACCCAGACGAGCCAACCCGCAAAATGCGATGGCAGGTATTTAATGAACCCTTCACGATTCAAGAACTCTATGTCCCGCTGCAGGCCCAACCCCTTACCCGTAGTGGGGAGGAGGACAAAGATGAGGAGCCAATCAGCCTGGAAGATTGGGCCTATCAACTGCTAAGCGCCTCTAAGAAGCAGAGCCAGGTGCTGTTTATCCAGGCAGGGCCAGGGCGAGGCAAAAGCGTTTTCTGTCGCATCTTTGCCAACAAGATCCGGGAGCAACTCTTCCCAATCTGGATCCCGATTCTCATTCGCCTGCGGGAGATTCCAAAATTACAGAACAGCTTTGAAGACACCCTGCGGGATGCCATCAGCACGGACTTTGTGAGAGCGGATGATGGCTGGCTAACCGATAAAAATACCCGCTTTCTCTTTTTCTTAGATGGCTTTGACGAACTGCTGATGGAGGGGCGCACCAGCGGCGGGCTAGAGCAGTTTTTGCAGCAGGTCGGGCGGTTCCAAGAGCGCTGCAACAGCCCTGAGATGGGGCACCGCGTGATTGTTACCGGACGGCCGCTGGCGCTGCAGGGTGTGGAGCGCACCCTGCCCCGGAACTTGGAGCGGGTGAAGATTTTGCCGATGGGGGATGATGAGCAAACCCGCTGGTTTGAGCAGTGGGGCAAGCTGGTGAATGCCGACGCGCAGTATTTGAGCGGGGTGTTGAACAATCAGCAGCTCCCGGAACGGGTGCGGGAACTGGCGCGGGAGCCGCTGTTGCTTTACCTGCTGGCAGCAATGCATCGGGATGGGCAGCTTAGTCTAGAGATGTTTGCGGGGGCAGGCGGGGTAAAAGCGAAGGTGTTGATTTACCAGAAAACCCTAGACTGGGTGCTGACAAAACAGCGCCCCGATTTGCTGAACCGAGATTTGACAGAGCTAGAAACGGGTGCCCTCTACCGCGTTTTGGCCGAAGCGGGACTTTGCGTGATTCAGTCGGGTGATGAATGTGCCTCAATTGGCATGATTGAGGAGCGGCTCAAGGCCGATGACGAAGCCAAGGCGCTGCTCGACAGGGCTCAAGAGCGCCTGAAGGAGAATCCGCTACGCAATGCGCTTGCCGCTTTCTACCTGCAGCCAGGACGCAAAGGCGAGGGCTCGGTGGAGTTTGCCCACAAGAGTTTTAGCGAATTCCTCTGCGCTGAGCGGATTAAGCAGGCCATGGAAGATTGGACCTATAAGGGACGCCGGAACAAGTTTGACGTCTCTGACGAGCAGCTCCACTGGGAAATCTACGACCTGCTGGGTACGCATGTACTAACGGAAGAGATTGTTGAATACCTATTTGAGCTGCTGCAAACCAGTGAGACGTTTCAGCCCGCTGCACTCTTTAACCGTCTCCACGACTTTTATCTCCGCTGGTGTAACCACGAGTTCATGGACGAGGAATTATCAGACCCCCTGCCGCTGAAAAAAATGCGGAAGTTGCGAAAACTAGGGCTGCCAACTAAGCTGCGTTCGGTAGATGTTTTTGCTGGACTCAATGTCTTGATCATTCTGTTCAAGCTCCATGCTGCGGCCCAGCACCCAAGCTATCCCGAGGTGCCGGAGGGCGCACCTACACCTGAAATTTCGTTTCATCCCTGTGGCGAAGCGGGCACGGATGAATTTAAGCGAGGGCGACTCCTGGCAATTATTCACTACGCTGATTCTCTGGGTACGGGTGTTTTCAGCAGAACGGTTGGACTCCACCTCTTCAGAGCCAACCTTGCCAGCGCCCGCCTCGACGGTGCCATCCTTACCAGCGTTAACCTCGATAGGGCAAACCTCAACAGCGCCAGACTTTATCTCACCAACCTTTACAGAGCCAACCTTTATAGAGCCAACCTTTATAGAGCCAGCCTCTACATCGCCAACCTCGGCAGCGCCAACCTTGCCAGCGCCGACCTCACCAGCGCCAACCTTGAAAAAGCCAACCTTGCCAGCGCCAAACTCGCCAGCGCCAAACTCGCCAGCGCCTACCTCCAAAACGTTGGGTGGAACGAGCTCACCGACTGGACTGACGTGAGGGGCATTGAGAGCGCAACCAATGTGCCAGAAGCCTTGAAAGTTCAGTTGAGTGGTGAGGAATCCTCAAAAGATGAATGAGCGGCACGACACCGCAGCCAACTCGCTCCACCGGCTCGTATACCCGGGCGATCGCTCAAACACCCGCCCCACCAGCTACAATGCGACTCACCCAACCTTTGCGATAGGCAACACACGTCGATTCAATTAATTGTCGAGGTCGTCAGCACAAACCGGGAAACGGATACGCCCGCAAGGCAACGAGTATGCGCTCCTGGGCATCCCCAAGTACTGGATGAACGCTACAGCCCCGCAGCTTGAAACAATTCCTCCGCAGTAAAACCTAGCTCCGGTAAAAGATCATCCACAATAGGCAGATTACCCCGATAGATTTTTGGAACCCTGTCTGCAGAGAAAGCCGTAATGCTCTTAGACTTCGGATCGACAATCCAAACGCGATCGACTCCGGCACTCAGATAATCAAGGGCCTTCTCCGTCATACCGCCAAAGGTCTGGTCGGGGGAGATGATTTCGACAGCGAGCTCCGGCGGAACCGGGCAGGGGCCATCCCCCGCAAACCCCTCCGGTAAACGCTCATAAGAAATAAACAGGAGGTCAGGGACAGGGACCCAACTCACCCCATGGCGCTGTAGCACCACCGACCACTCTAAACCGACATCACCCCGCGATCGCCCCCAAGCCTCCAAAATGAACAGCAGCGCCTTTTGAGTTTTTGAGTGGAAGCGTTGAGGAGCCATTTTTGCAACGGCTCGGCCGTCAACCAGTTCGTGGGCAACGTCGCCTTCCGGCAGGGCGAAAAAGGCTGCTACGGTCAGATTTTTCGGGGAGGATTGGACCATGGGGCGATGGCGCTTCACAATAGCGCTTCGTAGCTGCTTCGCAAACGCTAGCGTACTTACCTTAAGGTAACTCCTCTCAAAGGCTGGGGTCCAGATCCAAGCGTCCTACCAAAACTCCCCAGAAGTTGCTACTGATACCCCGCCGCCTGCAGCGCAAACAAATGCGCATACCGTCCCTCCTGTTCCACCAGCTTCCCATGGCTTCCCTGCTCCGCGATCGCCCCCCGGTCCAGCACAATGATGTGATCCGCCATCCGCACCGTCGAAAAGCGGTGAGAAATCAAAATCACCGTTTGGTCCTGGGTGGCCTCCCGCACATGGTCAAACACCTCCGCCTCCGCCCCGGCGTCCATCGCCGACGTCGGCTCATCCAGCACCAAAATATCCGCCTGGGAGCGCATAAAGGCCCGCGACAGGGCAATCTTCTGCCACTGCCCCCCAGATAGCTCCCGCCCTTTGCGAAACCACTTGCCCAGGCGGGTGTCGAAGGCTTCTGGCAGGGTTTCGATGAAGGGGCGGGCGATGCCCTTCTCCGCTGCCGCCTCCCAGCGATCGCGGTCGGTAATCGCCGTCACGTCCCCCACGCCGATGTTCTCCCCCACGGTGAACTGGTAGCGGACAAAGTCCTGAAAAATTACCCCGATGCGCCGCTGCAGTACTTCTAAGTCCCACTTAGCTAGATCTAGTCCATCTAACAGAATGCGCCCCTGGGTGGGGCTGTACAGTCGGGTGAGCAGCTTGATCAAGGTGGTCTTCCCCGACCCGTTTTCCCCCACGATGGCCAACTTGCTGCCCGGCTTCAGGTGCAGGGAGATGTTTTGCAGGGCGGGGGCGTCGCTGCCGGGGTAGGTAAAGCTGACGTCTTCAAAGCGGATGCCGTCGCCGGGGTCGGTTCCGCGGGTGGCGTAGCCCCCCGGCTGGGCGGTGTCTTCTTCTAGAAAGCTGTACAGCGTCGACAGGTAGAGGCTGTCTTCATACATGCCCCCTACCGAGGTGAGGATATTGGCGAAGGTGCTTTGCCCCTGGCGAAACACCACCAGGTACATGGTCAGGTCTCCCAGAGAAATGCGGCGGGCGATCGCCTCTAGCACAATCCAGGTGTAGGCCCCATAGAAAGCCAGGCTGCTCACCAGTCCCAACCCGTAGCCCCACAGGCTGCGCCGCACCGTCAGGTCCCGGTCCTCTGTGTATAATCGCTGAAAGATGTTGCGATAGCGGTCTAGGAATAGGTCCCCCAGCTGGTAGAGCTTAACTTCCTTTGCATAATCTTCTCTCGCCACTAGAACTTCTAAGTAAGTTTGCTCCCGGGTCTCCGGCGCACGCCACCGGAATAGCCGAAACGCCTGCTCCGCAAACCGGGTCTCGGCCACAAAGGCAGGCACCGATGCCAGCATCAGCACCAGCACGGCCCAGGCCGAAAACTGCAGCAGCAGCCCTGAAAAGGTCACTAGAGAAACCGCATCGCGAATCAAACCGAAGATACGGCTCACCATGCTCAAGGGACGGCTGGAGGCCTCCCGGCGGGCCCGGGTCATCTTGTCATAGAATTCGGCGTCCTCGAACTGCATGAGGCTCAAGGCCAGGGCCTTTTCCAAAATCATCTCGTTCACCCGCTGGGCCAGCAGCACCCTCAGCAAGTTGCGGCACAGGGCAATTCCCTGCTGGCAGCCGCTCAGCAGCGCCACCAAAATGGCCTCCAGCCCCAGGTAGCGCAAGGCTAGCCACTGGTCGCTCGCCGCCCCAGATTGAGAGGCCTGCACCACCGCATCCACAATCAGTTTGCCGACATAGGCCACCGCCGCCGGCAGCAGCCCAGCGATCAGAGTAAGGACCGCTAGCAGCAGCGTGAAGCGACGATTAGTGGACCAAACTAGGGCGATCGCCCGGCCGCAATAGCGAAAGATCGTGGCGGATTGACGCAGCCGCTGCCAAAACTGATGGACCTGATTAAAAATGCTCATGCTTTCTACCATAGCGCTGCTGCCGGTTAGCCCTACAGCGCTAGAAGCAAAGCGTCCAGAGTAAAACTTACGGCTGAAAAATTATCGAAGCGTCCGGATGTCAGCTTACTTAGAAGATAAAAGAAGTATAAACGCGTGGAAATACGTAACGCGGACGGTTTCCAATAATACGGAGGACATGTTTGTGGTGGATGTAATCAGCCTTGCCGATGCCAATAGTGGAAATCTCAACGGGATTAACCTCGCGGGTCGTGACCTATCGGGCTTGAACCTGCAGGGGGTATCGCTGCAGCGAACCAATCTTACGGGTGCAAATTTATCTGGGGCGCAGCTCAACAACACCAATCTTACGGGCGCTAACCTAAGCCATGCCATTCTGACGAGCGCTGATCTAACGGACGCCGTACTGAGGAACGCTCATTTATCCAGTGCGAATCTAAATGGCGCTACGCTGGTGCGGTCGAACCTTAGGGGTGCGGATCTGTCGCGGGCACAGTTGACGGATGCCATTCTAATGGGTGCGGATTTTACCCGGGCAACCCTGCTAGGGGCGCTGATTTCCGTTGAGGATCTGCGCCGCAGCTGTCAGTTCAACTTTGCTCAGTTGCCCAACGGCAGAATTCTCTACAATGATTCCCTCAATCAAGCGGTGCGGGTAGTTCAAGAATAGAGAAAAGTGAGTGCTGCCGAAGCCAATAAAGACCATGGGCACGGGGCAAATCGCTACACTGGTTAGAGCGCTCGTGGGGACTCTAATATGTCAACTCATCACTCTAGCTTTTCACGCTGGTCTGGGGCTCTCGCTGTCGGTATCGTTGCCTTGCTGTCTCCAGCGGCGATCGCCCACATCCCCGAGGAGGGTGCTCTAGAGGAAGCTACCGTTGAGGCGCCGGCTTCGTCTCTGGGGCAACCCACGCTACCGAGTCCCACCGAGGCGGTTGACCAAGGTGGGGAGCGCCCTGAAGCGGATGCTGCTGCAGATGCTGTAGATAACGTGGCTCAGGAACCGGTGGAGGGGGCAGATAGTGCAGTTGGGGCTGACAGTGTCCCCGCCGCAGAGGGCACCAGCGCCGAAGTCCATGAGGCTGACTTAGATACCGGCGCGGACGCTGATATCGGTGATGCAGCCAGCGATGAGGCGACGGGAGAACCGGCCACCCAGACTAGCGACGATGAGTCTCCAGCGGTAACAGAGGCAGCCAGCGACGACCCTGCTGGCACAGAAGCGGAGGACAATGCCCAAGACGACAGCATTAGGGAGATTGAGGAGGCCGAGCGGCAGCGGCGACTCGCGCTAATGATGGAGGGCGATCGCTTGTTTGAAGCGGGTCGCTACGCTGAGGCTGAGGCCCTGTATCGCGAGGCCAAAGGCACCGTCGAGCTTGAGGAAGAAACCCTAGAGCGGGCAGAGCCAGTCACTGACCCAACCCTGCTGCCTCTGGGGCCCCAAGGCCACTGGCGGCGCTACCACGAGGGGCTAGAGATGGGGCTGGACACCCGGATTGATGTGCCGCTGCAGCTGCTGACGCAAGACTACCCCCAGTTCATCCCGGCCCACCTCAAGTATGCTGAGCGGCTCAACGAGAAAGAGCAGCCAGAAGAGGCCCTGGTGGTGCTGGAGCGAGCAGTGGCCCTCTACCCGGACCACCCTCTGCTGGTGCAGGCCCGAATTGAGGCCCTGGTTACCCAGGAAGAGTGGCTGCAGGCGGCGATCGCCGCGCGGCAGTTTGCCCTGCTCAACCCCGACCACCCCGCTGCGCCGGAGCTGACAATTGCTGCAGACGAGTACCAGCGGCGCTTCCGTCGCCGCATGCGATCGCGGATCACCCGGCGGGCCATTGGTAATGTCCTGGCAGGGGGCGTGGGCTTCGCCCTCACAGGCAATATTTTTGGGCCGCTTTCGGCGCTGCAGACCAGCATCTTGCTGCTGCGGGGCGAGACGGCGGTGGGCGAGCGGGTGGCGCAGCAGGCGGTGGAAGAGCTGGAGATGATCACCGATGCCCAGGTATTGACCTACGTGAATGAACTGGGGCAGGAGCTAGCGCGGCTGGGGGGACGTAGCGAATTCGACTATGAGTTCTACGTGGTGGCTGAAGATGAGCTCAACGCTTTTGCCCTCCCCGGCGGCAAGATATTCATTAACGCTGGGGCCATTTTAAGCACCGAGACCACGGCGGAGCTGGCGGGTCTGGTCACCCACGAGCTTTCCCACGCTATCCTCTCCCACGGGTTCCAGATGATGACCGGGGGCAACCTGGTGGCCAATGTGCTGCGGTCAGTGCCCTACGGCGGCATCGCCACCAACTTAGCCGTGCTGGATTACAGCCGCGACATGGAGCGCCAGGCAGACCAGTTGGGCACCCGTATCCTGTCAGCGTCACCCTATGCGGCTGACGGCATGGCGCGGCTGATGGCGACGCTAGAGTCAGAGGGCGCCCGTGCCCCCTTTCAGTGGCTGTCCACTCACCCCGATACGGGCAAGCGCACTCGGCGGCTCAATGCACTGATTGAAGAGAACGGCTATAACCGCTACGCCTACGAGGGCGTGGAGGAGCACCAGCGTATCCAAGCGCGCGTGCGGCGAATCTTGATTCAGGCAGGGGTGCTGCTAGAGATAGACGAGAACGGCGACCCTATTGAATCGGAAACTAGCCCAGACGTTGGGGAGGGCCCCGAGGCTAGTAATCCCGAGGGAGAGACTGGGCCAGGAGCTGAGTCAGAGACTACCGAACCCGATATATCAGAGCCCAGTGCTGAGTCAGACGTATTGGAGCCAGACGCGCCAGAGGCATCAGAGCCAAGTTCCGAGTCAGAAATGCTTGAGCCAGGGCCAGAGCCAGGGCCAGAGCCAGAGCCAGGACTAGGTATTGAGCTGGATCCACCGGAGCCAAGGACCGAGTCAGAAGCCCCTGAACTCGACTCGGAGCCAGGGACCGACTCAGACGTTCTGACCTAGTGCCAAGCGCCCCGTGAAGATTCTCTGTCTCAGTAATGGCCATGGCGAAGACGCGATCGCCCTGCGTATTCTCAAGGCGCTGCAGCAGGCCGCTCCGGACCTCAAGCTCGCCGCTTTGCCCATTGTGGGCGATGGTCACGCTTTCCGCAGCGCCCGTATTCCCATCGCAGGCCCCACCCAAACCATGCCCTCCGGCGGCTTCGTTTACATGGATGGTAAGCAGCTTTGGGGCGATGTGCGGGGGGGGCTGCTGGGGCTGACGCGATCGCAGCTGCAGGTGGTGCGCCAGTGGGACGGAACGCTGCTCGCTGTGGGAGACATCGTGCCGCTGCTGTTTGCCTGGCTGAGCGGCGCACCCTATGCTTTTGTGGGCACCGCCAAGTCAGAGTATTACCTGCGGGACGAGGCGGGGCCACTGCCTCGGTCTACTTGGTTTGAGCGCCTAGAAGACTGGTCCGGCTCGGTATATCTGCCCTGGGAGCGCTGGCTGATGAGTCGACCCCGCTGTCAGGCGGTATTTCCCCGAGACAGCCTCACCGCCAAAACCCTGCAGCGATGGGCTATTCCCGCCGTGGATTTAGGTAATCCAATGATGGATGGTTTGCCGGCGGCGTTACCATCAGTCAACGATGCCCCCCATCCGCGCCGCCTGCTGCTGCTGCCGGGCTCCCGCAGCCCCGAGGCCGAGCGCAACTGGGAGGTGATTTTAGCGGCGGTGGATGCAGTGCTGGCGGTTTGGGATGGGGTTGACCTGTTAGCGGCGATCGCTCCCCATCTCAATCAAGCCAGTTTTGCCGAACTGCTGATGGCGCGAGGATGGCAGGGCGCAGCGGGGGGCTATCGCCGGGGCAGCGCGACCCTGCAGATGGACAGCCGGTTTTACGAGTCTGCAAGCCAAGCCGATGCGGCGATCGCCATGGCCGGTACCGCCACAGAGCAGGTGGTGGGCCTGGGTAAGCCGGTGCTGACGCTGGCAGGGGAAGGGCCACAGTTCACCCCCGCGTTTGCTGAGGCCCAGACCCGGCTGCTGGGTCCTTCGGTGGAGCTGGTCTCCGCCCCAGAAAACATGGGCAAGGCGCTGCAAGCGCTGTGGGATAATAGACAGCGCCGCAGAGCGATCGCCGCCAACGGCCTGAGACGCTTGGGGCCCCCGGGAGCCGCTGCGCGGATTGCGGCCCATTTGTTAAACGTGATGGCTTAGACCACCCGATGACCACAGCACAGTCTGACAGGACAATTCGATTTGCAACGGGCTTAGGGCGATGGCTCCTTGCCCTTGTCCTCGCCTGCGGTCTACTCGCGCTAACGGGAGCGCCTGCGATCGCCAAGACCTGCCGCACCGTTGACGGCCATCACATTTGCTTAATCAGCACTAAGCGCAGCGCCAAAAACTACTGGGAGTACCGCGCTGTGGTGGAAGTGGATGGCGATCGCCGCCCGCTGGAGGTGTATGACTGCCGGCGTCAGCAGCGCACCACGGCGGATGGTAAGCGGATTCCCTTTGTCCCTCACGGCCCCGGAGAGCTGATTTGCCGGCTGCTGTACCGCTAAAGGGATGCCGCTGAAAAATAAAGCCCTAAGGAGCGGGGTAATAGCGAGGGGCAAGAGCGCCACTATCGCAGCCACTCGGCCGCTTGCCAACACCAGTGACGGTTGCGTTGGACAATATCGCGTTGGCTCTGCCCCTCGTTCTAAGCCGCGTTAAACGCCCGGATCATCAGACTTCTTGACGTCAGGAACAATCTCAGGGCGCTCTTTGTCTTCCCAGCCCGTTG
>JBCCAG010000280.1:0-5241 GCA_039814955.1 Cyanobacteria bacterium P01_A01_bin.135 | reverse complement strand
TACCTCTAATCCTTACAGCCCGTCATCAATAGATAGTCTTCGGATTGCGATCGCCCACGAATGGTTCGATAAGCACGCCGGCTCAGAGCGGGTGGTGGAGCAAATCTTAAACCGCTACCCAAAGGCCGATCTATTTAGCCTGGTAGACTTCCTGACCCCTGAGCAGCGTGGCTTCCTGCAGCACAAGCCCGTTACCACCTCGTTTTTGCAGGCTCTACCAGGAGCGCGGCGCTACTTTCGCCAGTGCCTGCCGCTGATGCCCCTGGCCATCGAGCAGCTAGATTTCTCTGGCTACGACATCATTATTTCTAGCCACCATGCCGTGGCCAAAGGTCTGCTCACCCGCGCCGACCAGCTCCACGTCAGCTATGTGCACACGCCCTTGCGCTACGGCTGGGACCTGCAGCATCAATACCTGGCAGGCATGGGGTCCGCCAAGGGGGCGATCGCCCGCCTCATCCTCCACTACCTGCGCCTCTGGGATGTCGCTAGCGCCCACCGCGTCGACTACTTTATGGCAAATTCCCGCACCGTGGCCCGCCGCATCGCTAAAACCTACCGCCGCCCCGCCCAGGTGGTATACCCGCCCGTGCAGGTGGACCGGTTCACCCCCAGTCCCCAGCGGGACGAATTCTACTTTGCCCTATCCCGATTCGTCCCCTACAAGCGCGTAGATCTGATTGTGGCGGCGTTTGCGGAGCTGGGCCTGCCGCTGGTGGTGATTGGAGATGGCCCGGACGCCGACAAGATTAAAGCGATCGCCACCGCCAACGTCCAGGTTCTTCCCCCCCAACCGGAAGCCGTCGTCACAGACCATATGAACCGCTGCAAAGCCTTTGTCTATGCCGCTGAGGAGGACTTTGGCATTGCCGCCGTGGAGGCCCAGGCGGCGGGGGCTCCGGTGATTGCCTACGGCAGGGGCGGCGTAACGGAAACCGTGATCCCCGGTAAAACTGGCCTCTTGTTTGCGCAGCAGAGCGTTGATAGCCTAAAGGAGGCAGTGCTGGCTTTCCACGCTGATCCCGAGCAGTTTCGTATGGAAGATATACGATACAATGCTGAACGATTTTCGCCGACTTGCTTTCACCGTAATTTCTCTGATGCCCTGGACCAGGCTTGGCAGCAGTTTCAAGGGGACGTCGGCACTAGCATCACCCACAGTGGCAAACTATGACCCAGCCCGCCAGCCGCTCGCGCCTTTCTATGCGGCTTAACCGCACCTTCCGCCCGGCCTTATTGGCCCTGACGGTATCCACCCAGTCCTGGCCAACCATACTGGCTATGATGGGGGCGGATGCGCTGGGGCTCTCGCTGTCGGGGGCGATCGCGGTTCACCTGGGGCTATGGATCGACGGCACGCTGCTCACCAGCCCGTCGCTCTACCTGCCGCTGCTGCCGCTGCTGGGGCTGTTCATCTTTGCCTATGCGACGGCGGGTCTTTACCCTGGAGTTGCCGTCAGCCCAGTAGATGAGCTGCGGCTGATTAGCACTGCCACCACGCTCATCTATTTAGTGCTGGGGTCAGCGCTGTTTCTCTTTCAAGGGGAGAGCAACTACTCTCGCACGGTATTTCTGCTGGCCTGGGTGCTGTCCCTGGTGCTTATCCACGTCAGCCGCGCTACTGTGCGATCGCTGCTGGCGGACCGGCGCTGGTGGGGCTACCCTGTCATTATTCTGGGGGCGGGCAAAACTGGGGATATGGTGATTCGCACCCTGCAGCGTCGGCCCCGTATTGGCCTCAAGCCGGTGTTCGTCCTGGATGACGACCCGAAGAAAAAGGGAGACCTGCATGGGGTGCCCGTGATCGGCAAGCTAGACATGGCCCCCCGCCTAGCGCGGGTGCACCGCATTCCCTATGCCATTGTGGCGATGCCGGGGGTACCCCGTCCTCGCCTGCTGGATCTCCTCACCCAGTACGGCCAGACCTTTGCCCACCTGCTGGTAATTCCCGACCTGTTTGGTTTCGCCTCTCTATGGATTGAGGCCAAGGACTTAGGCGGAATTTTAGGGCTGGAGGTGCGGCAGCAGCTGCTGCTGCCGGGTCCCCGCCTCGCAAAGTTTGTAATCGATTTATGCTTGACTTTGATCGGGGGGCTGATGCTGGTGCCCCTGCTAGTGGCGATCGCCCTGGCCATCCGCCTCGATTCTCCCGGCCCCATTTTCTACGGCCACACCCGCATCGGTCAGCAAGGACGGCGCTTTCGGGCCTGGAAGTTCCGGACCATGGTGCCCAACGCCGACCAGGTACTCCAGACCTACCTAGATGCCCACCCGGACTTAAAAGAAGACTGGGAGCAGAACCAAAAGCTGCGCAACGATCCCCGCATCACTCGAGTGGGCTGGCTGCTGCGCCGCACCAGCCTAGATGAGCTGCCCCAGCTCTGGAATATTTTGCGGGGGGAGATGAGCTTGGTGGGGCCGCGTCCCATTGTCGATGAAGAGCTGTGGCGCTACGGGGATGAAATCTCCCTGTACAGTCGGGTACCGCCGGGGCTGACCGGCATGTGGCAGGTATCGGGCCGCAACAACATTACTTACGAAGAGCGGGTTAACCTGGACGCCTACTACGTGCGCAACTGGTCCGTCTGGGTCGATATCTATATTTTGCTGCGCACGGTGTGGGTGGTGCTGCGGGGGGAAGGGGCCTACTAACCCCCTGTTCTGGTGGGACATGATTGACCTCGTCAAGAGTAAAGGGAATGGGGGCGCTCGGCCTATTCCCAAATTTTGCCGCCCGCTGCTGCGGGTCAGCGCCCTGCTGCTGCCCTACAGCTTCTACAGCCTATTAGGATTTCTCGCCCTCAGCCTTGTGCTGGTGTGGCACCGGGGCCAGCGCCATGTAGATCCTCTGACCCGAGGTACCCTGGGGGTCGCCATGGCCCTGCTGCTGTCGAGCTGTATTATGGCAGCGGACCGAGGCGAAGCGCTGCTGCAGTTGGCCAACTTCCTACCGTTTTTTTTGCTGTTTGTGGGTCTGCCCGCCCTCACGCGCCACCTCGATGTGGCCCAGCGCCTGCAGCGGGACCTGGTGTTGGCCTCCCTGCCCATCAGCCTCGCCGCCCTCGTAGAATATCTGCTCAAGTCACCCTATCTACCTGTGGCTCTGCAGCAGTGGCCCTGGGTAGAAGCACTGCGGGTGGCTCCCCACCGGGGCCGCCCTATGGTGATGTTTGACCACCCCAACGTGCTAGCGAGCTACCTGGTGATTGTGTTCGGCCTAGCTTGGGGGTTGCTAACCCAGGCTGGAGATGGGAAGGCATCGGCGGGGCAGCCCTCCCGAGTGGGTTTGGCCCCTGTGCTAGCCTTGACGCTGGCAGCGATCGCCGCCACCAGCTCCCGCAACGGCCTGGCCGTCGCCCTCCTCCAGGCCGCTATTGGCTTGTCGGTGCTGCGGCTTCCTTGGCTGGTAAAGGGCGGCATTTTAGCTGGTTTGTCCGGCGTGGGGTTTGGTTTGGCGGCCCTCAGTCTGGGGGCCAGTCGCTGGAGCCCCGCCGCCCTGCTAGAGGATCCGCGCGCTGGCCTGTGGAAGATTGCCCTAGACCTGATCGCTGAGCGCCCCTGGCTGGGCTGGGGGCTGGGCAGCTTTAAGCAGCTCTATCCGCCTCGCCTCATTGATCCGGATTACATCAGCGTGTTTCATCCCCACAACGTTGGCCTACTGCTGGCGGTGGAGGCGGGAATTGGGGCGGCGATCGCCTTGACCCTATTGGTGAGCTTCATCATCTACCGCAGCCTCACCGCCCGGTCTGCGCCAAGAGGGCTGTGGATCGGCATCAACTTAGCGCTAGTGGGGGTAGTGGGGTTCGCCTGCTTCGACGTCACCCTGTACGACGGGCGGCTGAATGCTCTGGGCTGGGTAATGTTGGCCTGCGCCTACGGCATGGCAAGACCCATTCAATAACGTTGGTGACGGCCTACACTTTTCTGCAGGCAATTTGGTCAAAACCCCCCATCTCCCCGGCGATCGCCCAGCGTAGGATTAGAGCGTAGATCCCCACTACAGACCTTCGTCCTTGCGGCGATCTTTTGTCCCTGCGGCACTCCTCAGGACTTGGTATTCGTGGTTCTCAATCTTTCTGCAGCAATTTTGTCCCGGCTTTTCCCTGAAGACGATCCGACCCAACGTGCCCTGCAGTGGTGGCATCAGCGGCAGATCGGTCGGCTCCACGACAGCGCGGAGCTGATTCGAGACGGCATTCTGCAGGACCTGTTTGCCATTCGCCGCATGTTGGAGCTCACCCACGACACCCAAGCGCCTGTCTCCCCGGTTCACCTGCAGCAGTTGGAGGCCCTCCACGCCCGCCTAGAGCAGGTCAGCAATGAGCTCTCCCCGGCCTTCATTCAAGACAGCCTGCCGCTGGCCATCCAGCACCGGCTGACGGTCTGGCAGCAGCAGCAACCCAATGTCACGGCCAAGCTCTCCCTGCAGCCCTTCTCAGGCAGCTCCCTGGCTCACCGCCTGGTGCTCACCGCCCTAGAAGAGCTGCTGACCCTGGTGGCAGAGGCTCTAGAGCAGGAGACAGGCCATGAGACCGACCAATCAGCAGAAATCACCATTGACACTACCCTACAGCGACAGGAACAGGCCGCTTCCTTGAGCATTACCCTCAGCGGCCTAGCCCCCGACCAGTGCCATCGCGTGGCCCAGATGCCATCGCTCTCCCATCTCAAGACTTCGTTTGAATACCTTACCCGAGGCAGCTTCAGCCAAACTAACCAAGCGACCCAAATTCGCTGGCAGTTGTGTTGGCCCATTGAAGGTGAACTGCCGCCGGAATGACTGGACAGAGCCACCCTGCACTTGTGAGCGCTACTATACTTTTCAGCAGCTTTAATAAACATCTGACTGCAAATTCCCTCGATTAAGACCGCCCTTCAACACATTTACAATCGCCTATACCCAGTCCCATGGAACATACCTTCATTGTGGTCGACGACCATGAATCCGTCCTGCAGGGCACCGTCGCTGCTATTCAGTCCGCCTATCCCGAGGCGCAAATCCATACCGCCGCCACAGTAGTTGAGGCCAAAGACCGCCTTGCCAGCGTCACCCCCAGCGCCGTGGTCATGGACCTGTCCATCCCCGAAACCCCGAAGGATACCGCCCAAACCGAGACCGGCATTGGCCTGCTGCGATCGCTGATGAGTGCCCACCCCCAAATTAACGTCGTGGTGCAAAGCGCCCATGTGCGATCGCTGGTGCGGCTAAAGCCCCTGATTGACGCCCACGAGGGGGGCTTT
>JBCCAG010000471.1:0-3846 GCA_039814955.1 Cyanobacteria bacterium P01_A01_bin.135 | reverse complement strand
TCCCCTTTCCCTAGCGCTGCAGAGCGGCCAGGTTCATACCCAGCGCCGCAAGCTGCTGGTGCAGGCCTTTCAGCCCCGCGCTCTGGCCAGCTACATCCCCACCATCGAAGCCATCAGCGATCGCTACCTTCAGCGCTGGCTACAGCAGGGCACCCTCACCTGGTACCCCGAGCTGCGCAACTACACCCTGGATATTGCCTGCAAACTGTTTGTGGGGCTAGATAACGGTTCCCAGAGCAAGCTGGGGCACCTGTTTGAAACCTGGTGCAGCGGTTTATTCAGCCTGCCACTGCGGCTCCCTTGGACGTCGTTTGGCAAAGCTTGGAAAGCCCGCGAGCAGCTTTTGAAGGAAATTGAGCGGCTGATTCAAGCGCGGCTGAGGCAGCTTGAGGGCGGGGAAGAAGCCCCAGAAGATGCACCTAAAGACGCACTCAGCCTGATGCTGCTGGCCACCGACGAAGCGGGAGAGCGCCTCACTGTTGCAGAGCTAAAGGACCAGGTGCTGCTGCTGTTCGCGGGCCATGAGACCCTAACCTCGGCGGTGACCAACCTGTGCCTGCTGCTGGCCCAGCACCCGGAGGTGATGAGCAAGGCCCGCGCGGAGCAGGATGCCTTGGCCCCCCAGCCCTTGACTCTAGAGCTGCTGAAGCAGGTGCCCTACCTAGACCAGGTCACCAAAGAGGTGCTGCGCTTCTTACCCCCCGTGGGAGGCGGCTTCCGGGACGTGCTGGAAGACTGCCGCTATGGCGGCTACGACATCCCCACGGGCTGGGCGGTGCTCTACGGCATTAATGCGACCCACGCCGACGAGGCCACTTACACTGATGCCGAGCGCTTCGACCCCGACCGGTTTAGCCCCGAGCGAGCGGAAGATAAGCCCAAGCCCTTTAGCCATGTGCCCTACGGCGGCGGTGTGAGGGAGTGCTTGGGCAAGGCCTTTGCCCAGCTAGAGCTGAAGCTGTTTGCGGCGACGCTGCTGCGGGGCTACGACTGGGGGCTGCTGCCGGACCAGAACTTGGCAATGACCACCGCGCCCACGCCCCATCCAAAAGACGGCCTAAAAGTGCGCTTCTCCCGTCGCTAGGCGCAGCAGTATCTTGGCGAGGCTATCTTTCAGTTCTATTCGTCAGTTCCTAGGCTGCGGGCCACCTCAATGCAAGTTTGCAGGTCCGCATCAGTCTTGATTGCCGCCGCGTCGATATGGGTGGCGGATGCCCGGTAGCCTGCCCCCTGCAGCGCTGCCACCAGCTGCGATCGTGGTGGTAGGTTGAGCTGACCCCGCTTGCCGATGTCCTGCAGCCGCAGAAAATAGGGAGGGAGATTTGCTTCGGCCACCATTACCTGCAGCAGCTTCGCCACTGCGTCCCAGCCCCACTGGCTGGCCTGCTGCTGCCACCGCGCTAGGGCTGACGGCTGGTGCAGCGGTCCCAACCACAGCGGTCCGCTCAGGCACAGAGGATGGTCGGCGCAGGAGCAGGTGCCGTGGCCCAGGTGCCGCCAAGATACGGTTTGGTAGTTGCCGCAGGCGTGGCAGTAGCCCAAAAAGCCGTAGTTGGCTTCGCTTAGAGTGCAGCTTGGCTCTAGCCGCAGCAAGGTGCGGTAAACGCTGCCCCAGCGCAGGGACAGCAGCGGCGTCACTCCCAACTGCTTGTTGGCGGCCTCCTGCACCGCTCGGCCAATCATCAGCCGCAGGGCCTGCTCATGCTTAGCGGGGTGATGGCGGGCGTAGGCCCCAAAGGCGGCGAGACTTTTGATGGGGTAGCGGCCGCAGCTGCTGCTGCCGTCGGTGTGGGTGAGGTAGAGCAACCCGCCAATTTTCGTAGCCCAGAGGCTGCTGCCCAGCCAGCTCCCCGGCGCGCCGAAGGCGTCCACATCCACTAGATCGTAGTAGCGGCGCTGCTGGTAGCAGTCAAAAAATACCTCGTTGGCGTCCCGGTGGGTGATGCGGCAGTTGCCCTTGGCGATCGCCTCCCGCAGGTTGTGGCGCAGGGTCGGCCCCACCTCCGGGTTGCTGTCGTTAGCCCAAATCTCGTCCGCGCCGCTCTCCAGCCAGTACCGCAGCGATCGCACCCCGCAGCCGCTCATGGCGTCTAGCACGCTTAGCTCGCCTTGCCGCTGCCGGTAGTCCAGCGCTGCCAGCACCCCCAAGTCTCGGGAGAGGGCCGATGTGGCCCGGTAAAACGTGCCTTCCGTGCGGAAGCGAGCGGCCCCTTCAGTGACCACAGGGCTGGTATTAGGGGGGGAACTCGCCGCGTTTACCGACATGGAAAAAGCACTCCTGCCAAAATCTACCAAGATAGAGAGGGCGAATAGGACACATCCCCCTAATGTAATCCTAGGCGTGGAAGAAAACAGCGCTGCCCTTTTCAGCTATTGCAACCCATGACACAAGATAGACGGGATTCTAGTACCGACACCAATCCAGTGCTTGACCTGTTTACCAATGCTGCCGAGGCTTTTGAAGATGTCTCTAAAGTGGCGGCGGACTGGGCAGAAGGGGCGTCAAATACCCTGCAGGAGCTGCTGGAGCGAAGCACCGAAACCGCCGGCGATTTTGTCACCGCCACCCGCAACAACCCGGTGATGCAGTCCATTGAGAAGGTCCCCGGCCTTAACCTACTGCCTAAGGCCCTAGGTGATGTGGACCCCGACAGCATCGCCCAAGAAATTGCCGAGCTCAAGCAAAAGCATCCCACCGAAACCCCAGCAGAGCTAGCCCACCGCATCATCGTCGATACCGCCATTCAGGCCGGCACCATTGGCCTGCTTACCAACATCGTGCCGCCCTTGGCCCTGACCCTGTTTGCTGTAGATATCGCGGCCATCACCAAGCTGCAGAGCGAAATGGTGTACCGAATTGCCGCCGCCTACGGCCTGCCGCTGGAGCACTCCGCCCGGCGTGGTGAGGTGCTGGCTATCTTCGGCCTTTCCTTTGGCGGGTCCGGGGCGCTGAAGTCTGGGCTGAGCTTTGTGGAGCTAATTCCTGGGGTAGGAGCTGTGGTGGGGGCTACCTCTAACGCCAGCCTAATCTATGTTTTGGGGCAGGTGGCTTCCGTATTTTATGACGCCAAGGTCAAGGGTAAAACTATCAGCGCTGAGGACCTGCGGGCCGACGGTCGGGCCTACCGGCAGGAGGTGGATGCCCAGCAGGCCGTGATGGACCAGGTGCTCACCCATATGGTGATGGTCAGCTATCCCAACGAAGCCAAATCAGACCTGCTGCCGGTGTTGGAGAAGCTGTCTTTGTCCTCCAGCGCGGTTGACCTTGACACTCTGCCCCCGGTAGAGACCTTGCTGACTCAGCTCAAGGCCGACTTTGCCGAGCCGCTGGCGATTCAGTGCTACAAGGTGGCCCTCAGCACCGGGGAGATCACCCCAGAGGAGCAGGCGCTGCTCGACAAAATTACCGGACGATTCAACCTATCACCACAGGCCTGCCGCGAAGCCGCCGCTAGCAGTATTGCCACCAGCACCGACGCTTAAGCAGACCTCAATTTTTTGGATGTTCACCTCAGATCGGAGATTACACATGACGGCTGCTCTCGATAAGATCATGGCGTTTCTGACGGACAAGCAGAAAGGCCTAGTCAACCGCTTCCTCGACTTCGGGGTTGATGAGAAGCTAGCGGCGCTCTACTTCATCTACAAGAAGATGGGAAGCTCTATCACCTCGGCGGCGCCAACCGCTGCTGACCCCGAGCTAGCTCCCCAGCTGCTTGGCGACTTCTACGAGCTATCGGACGATGAGCAGCTCAACGTCATGCGGGACCTGGTCAAAAAGGCTGACTCCCGCTTTTCGCGGGCCTATGGGGCCCTGACCGAGAACAACCAGCTGATGGTCTGGTA
>JBCCAG010000583.1:0-3206 GCA_039814955.1 Cyanobacteria bacterium P01_A01_bin.135 | reverse complement strand
TTAAAGATGGGGCTGTGGATGGCGTTGCGGTCCGACTCCCAGGTGGCCAGCAGGGTGCGGACCATGGCCTGCTTATCCTTTTTTAGGTGTTCGGGGTCGGGGCAACCAGTGTCGTCGCAGTGGTAGGGGATGGTGCGCACGTTAAAGATGTCAAAGGGCATGTAGGCCCGCCCTGATTGAATATGGACGATGCCCCGCCGCCGCATGGCGTGGCGGATACCCAGCTCGTAGAAGACGTTGGCGTTGTCGATACTCAGGTCGGCAATCACCAGGTCCGCCAGCAGCAGCTCCTGGAACATGTCGGTGAGGATGTCGCCGCTGGAGGCCTCCTCATCGGCTCGGAAGGGTTCAAACCCCGCTTCCAGCAGGGCCGGTTTGATTAGGTCCTCATAGATACGATTGAAGTCAATCCAACTGCCGTCGGGGCCCTGCTTGCGGCCAAAGGGCATGACGACAAAGGCGTGGGGCGCGCCACGAGGCACGGTAGGTAGGGGCTTGATTAGCTCCGCAGCGGGGTCAAGGGTAGGGACCGGTTCAGTATCAGGAACCAGATCGGTCCCGTCGACACCCCCCTCGCTACTGGTTGAGTATGTCTCCCTCTCGTCTTTTAGCAGCGCTTCTATTCGGTCGCTGCCTTGGTTATCAGCATCCTCTAACGGCTGCGCTGATGTCGCCATCGTCAGCGCGGCTGACGAGCGATCGCCCCCATTAGCCTGTAGGCGCTCATCTAAATCTCCAGGGGTCTCTGTCACTGCCTGCAACAGGGTAGGGTCGGTGTCCTCCAGTTCGGGAATACCTGTAGGCACTCCTGCCAGCAGCGCCTCGGCTTCCATGACCAGCTCAAAAAAACGGGAACCGCAGCGCTGGCTGGGCAGCAAACCCAGCCAGCGATCGCGAATTAGGGTCAGCTCTACCTGCTGCTGGGTGGCCTGGCCAGCGGCGTTGGAGATTTCTGTGGCGTTGGCCCATAGCCCAACTGCCATACTCGTCGCCAGGGGCAATGCCGCCCAGCGTCCAAGTTGGTGAGCCACCACAGGCAGCAAAATGCTGAAGCTGAACAATAGGGTCATGCTGAACCACAGCACTTGTTGCCACCGCTGCTGCCTCTGAACTTGGGCTGCAAGCTGAAGTAGACGGGGTTCGATCCGTTCAGTGATGTAACCCTCGGCGAGTAGGTCATCGCTACTCCCCAGACAGCCCAGGGAGCTGGGGATGTCTTCTTGCGGCGTTAGCGCTGCGGAGGGCCCATTGGGCAACAGCCGAACCATAGGCCGTTGCTGAATTTGCTGCAGTTGCGTCAGCAGCCAGTGGTGACGCTCAGGCAGGGCCTGGAGTACAGTTCGGTAGAGGTATACTGCTCGCCCCAGCCCATCTGCCGCTGAGCGTAGCGCGATCCAGGGGTGCTGATCCCGCAATTGATTCATCCGCGCAAATACGATCAGCGCGGCGATCGCCAGGGCTGCAGTACCCACCTCCAGAGGAAGTACTGCGCCTACCTCGGTCGAGGATAGGAGCGCAAGGAGAATGCCGCCTAGCAATAGCGTCAGCCACAACCCCTGGTAGACCAGGTAGCGTCGAAACGCGGCTCGGCTACTGGCGTGGAGGTGGGCCTGTAGACGCTGGGCGTCGCTCAAAAATAAGCGATTGCCGGCATGATTGCCTTGAGTCATGGTGTTAGGGAAAGTTGTGGTAGCAGCGGGCCAGATGGTTTTGGTTCAGCTTGCCCCGAATTTATCGCAGCCCCGCAGTTGCGATGCCCCCCTAACAAGCGGTTTGCGACATAGAGTTGCCGATAGCCCAATTAATTAATGGCCCGTCAGCTTTTGAATTACAGAAGTTTGCTGCTCAATCACAGCGGTCTGCTGCTGAGAGAGGGCAATTAAAGAAGCAATAGACTCTTGCTGCACCAGATGCAGCGATCGCAGCTCGTTAATTTCCTGCTTTAGGGCCTGAATTTGGGATTGAATATCTTCTTGAGAAAGTTCCATAGTGCTTTTTTCTAGTATTTTTTACGCATTGCACAGCCTCGGTCATGCAGGCGGGAAAGCAGCGACTTTGGGGTCGCTTACCTTGTCATCTAGATAACCAGATAAACCCTAAACGACGATTTGTGCCTTGGCCCTATCCACATACTTCGAGAACACGTTCCAGCCATGGTAGCCACCATTGACCAGCTTGCGCACCCGCCGCCAATCCCCCGCCCGGGCCGCTGTTGCCACCCCCCGGTCTTTGAAGTAGCAGGCCAGCACCTTGGCTGAAATCACGGGGTCCATCGCCAAGTCTGGATTGTTCTCCAGGTCCACCCCCAGCTTTTTGCCGTAGGTGCGGTAGTTGGCTCGCCCCGTCAGCTGAATGTAGCCCCGACCGTGGTAGCGAATGCCGTCTCCGGGGTGAATGTTCCCCAAATCTTTGCGGCCTTCGTAGCGCTGCCAGTACTTCTCTCCCCCCCATTCATGAACAGGCTTGAGGCCGGAGGTTTCAACGCGAATGGTAGCCAGCATGCCAATCAGGACGTGTTTGTCGAGGATGTCGTAACTGTGCAGCGCCGCTAAAATACCCGGGAGAAACTTTTTACAGTCTTCTAGAGAGCACTCTAAAATCTGTGAGACCTCTTCTGGGGTAACCATCTGGGGGACGTTCTGCGGCAGCAGCGTTTGCATGGCTATGCCGCTGCCGTTACCATTGCCGTTGCCACCAACCGGCGGGGTCGCTAGTAGAGCTTTCAAGGCCTCTAGGTCAATGTCTTCTTCCCAAGGCATGGCCGCAGCCCCTAGAGGTGGCAAGCCATCTAACGGATCGCTAGCCCCTGCCGCCTCTCCGAATAGGGCGCTGACCTGGGGGATGGTGGACCCATTCTCTCCCGGATTTAGGCCCTTTTGGGACAGACTAGCCTCCTCCAGTCGGCGCTGCTCTTCTAGCTGTCGCGCTCGCCTCTCCATCTGCAGGTTGGCGTTTTGCAGCGCCGACTGGGTATTGAGCTGAGCCATCTTGACAGCATCTTGAGCTTCGTCTCGCTTATCTTCTAGGCGGGCCAGAAAGCCCTCGACGTCTTGACGGATATACTGCTCAACTCGGTCAGCAAAAATAGTGTAGGCCTCGCTGTGGTCTTCGTATTTCTGGTACGGCCCGGAAAGCTGGAAAAACTGCCAGCCTTCAATCTTGAGGCCCTCCGCCGTGTTGCGATAGTTGCGGTATTTGTCGCCATG
>JBCCAG010000711.1:0-2541 GCA_039814955.1 Cyanobacteria bacterium P01_A01_bin.135 | reverse complement strand
GTGCAGGGGATGCGGCTGCAGGAGACGATTCCCATCTGGGAGGGGGTGTTTCACTTTACCTATGTGCTGAATACGGGGGCTGCCTTTAGCCTGTTTAGCAACAGCGGCGGCTGGCTGCGGTGGCTATCTCTGGCGGTGAGCTTGGGGCTAATGGCCTTGGCAATTGTGGGGCCACCGATGATTCGCTGGGAGCAGTTTGGGTTTGGCTTTATCTTGGGCGGAGCGCTGGGCAACGGCATCGACCGCTTCGACAGTGGGGCGGTGGTAGATTTCCTAGATTTTCGGCTAATTCGCTTCCCAATTTTTAACCTGGCGGATGTGTTCATCAACGTGGGCATCGCCTGCCTGCTGATTGCGGCGTTTCGGCAGTCGGGGCCGTCGAACCGGCCAGGCTAGGGCTATTTAGGACGACTACAAAATCAATTTCCAGAGCGCTGTCCCCAGCCCAAAGATGACCAGGTGCTGCGGCCATAGGCAAGTAAAGGGCTGGCGGGCAATACGCTGCGTGAGAAACACACTCAGCCACACTGACACAATCAGCACCACCCCCTGTAAAAAGCCCACCACCGCCGGCGGGGCGATCGCCACCGGCAGCCCCACGCCAGAAAACCCAAAGGTGGCGGCAGTCACCGGCAGCAGCAGGCCGCCTTCGTTTAGCCCTAGGTAAAGGTAATGGGCCAAGCTCCCCCCCAGCACCAGCGGCAAATAGCCGTAGGCTAGCTCTACAAATGGGCGGACCTTAAGGCGGCTGCGCCAGCGGAGCACCTGGTGGACTAGTAGGGCGATCGCCCCCGGCAGCAGTAGGACGATAACAGAGACCAGGGCATGGACGGCAAAGTTGCCGAGGTCTAGAGAAATGCCCCAGTGCAGCAAGTACGCCTGAATCTCCCGCAGCCGGTGCAGCGGCACGGCCCCCAGCAGCAGGAACAGCAGGGCCACCTCGTAAACGGTGGGCTTGTGGGTCGTCCACAGCTCGATGCCAGGGGGGCGCAGGTTCAGCTCCACGGAGCGGTGGGGGCAGGCCTTGAGGCAGGTCATGCAGAGGACGCAGTCGCGGTTATCTTCTAGCTGGGCGGGGTGGGAATAGACGGGGCAGCCACCCGTCTCCTGGCCTTCCCCTTTAGCGGGGCCGCCTTTGTAGCACTGGTAGGTGGTGCAGGTGGCGGAGCAGATGCCCTGCTGGGCCCGCAGCTCAATCATCGACAGCTTGGCGAATAGCCCGTTCATGCCGCCAATGGGGCACAGGTAGCGGCACCAAAACCGGCGCTCAAACAGCAGGGAGCAGATGATGGCCCCGGCGGTGATCAGCAGCAGCAGACAGCCCGACAGGTAGGCCACATCCTCCAGGTTCCACAGCTCCTCCCACAGCAGAATCAGGGCAAATAGCGCAAACAGAAACCAGCCCCCCCAGCGGTCTGCCTGCTGACGGGGCCAGGATTTGAGCTGGCGCGGCCAGGCTATTAGCGACAACCGCTGGGCAATCTCCCCGTACACCATGAAGGGGCACACCGCGCACCAGATGCGACCCAGAAACGGGAATAGCACCAGCACCACCGGCCACCACCAGGCCCAAAACATAACCAGGCCAACATTCGTGCTCCGCTGCTGTGGCCCCCAAAACAGGATGGCCACCACGACAGCGAAACCCACCAGCACCACACTGTAGTTGATGCGGTCCGGCCACCAGGGGCTGTTGAGGAACCACCGCAGCCGGGGATAGAGCTTCAGCAGGTTGAGGCGGAAGCGGCGAGTTTTGCTGTTGGACCAGAACACCTCTTCGGTCAGTACGCCGTCGCTTTGAATGAGGGCCCGCTCCACCATGCCTTCCAGCTCAGAGATATTGCCGGGGAAGTCGTAGCCCTGCAGACGGCGCAGGGCCTCGGGGTCCAGAGGCGTTTTGTTGATGTTGCGATCGCGGCACAGGAGGCTCTGGTAGTACTTCACCTGGGCGGCGATGTCCGCCTTACGGACCCGCAGCGGCGGCACCTTAATCACATGGCCCAAGAGCTGCCGGTCTAGCTGAGGCAGGGTGCGCTCAGAAGTGAGCAGGAGGCGACCTTGAAAACTGCGCGCCGCCGCTTCCCCTTGGCGGGCCAGCGGGCGGTACTGCCCTGTTTCCAGTAGCTCCACCAGTACCGGTAGCAGCCGCTCCGGCAGGTCCTGCACATTGTTGAGCATGATGCTCCCTTCCCCAATCCAGGCCAGCAGACCGGGACTGCCCCCCTCACGGCCCAGCAGCTCGGCCCCGCTCACCTGCAGCTTGTCGCAGTCCAGCTTGATCAGCGGCTGGCGGCGATCGCTGGAGCCGAAGTGGATGAGGGCGGCGATGTTGTCTTTCCCCAGTCCCGGCTCCCCGAAAATCAGCGCCGGGCGGCGATCATCGGAGGCCTGGCGGATTTGCTTGCGCAGCCGCACGGCGTAGCGACTGCTGCCAATGATGCCCCGCCGCACCTTGGGCACGAGGTAGGGCCGCAGCTCGGCCTGGCGGGTCTGCTCTTGAGCTAGCTGGTCGGCCATCTGCCGCAGTTCGCTGGCCAGCTG
>JBCCAG010000096.1:0-8869 GCA_039814955.1 Cyanobacteria bacterium P01_A01_bin.135 | reverse complement strand
GCTGCGATCGCTAGCCGGACTGCGACCTTGCTTTACAGCTCTCAAGGCCCTATTTGAGCAGTTTTTCAGGCTTGATACCTTCAACTTTCCGAAGATGCACCAGTACGGTCAATTCTCATTAATCAAGTAGGATTACTATATGGGCGTAACCCTGATTCCGGTAATAGACACCGCCACCGCCCGTGCTGTGGCTGCCTAGAACAAAGATATCCGCGCCGCCGCCGCCGGTCAGCTTGTCGTACTCAGCCCCGATGTCATCGTTGTTGACAACCCCGCCGACGAGGGCATCGTCGCCATCACCGCCAATCAGGGTGTCGGATCCAGCTTTGCCATACAGATAGTTGTCCTTTGCGTTACCTTCGATAACGTTATTTCGCCCATTACCAGTGCCTCCAACCGCATTACCAGATAGCCTCAAGTTCTCCACATTTGAGAGACTGGCCAGACTGTATTCTTGTAGATAACTATAGACCGTATCTGTCCCTTCATTGAGTGCTTCGACAATGGTGTCTTTGTTGTCATTAATGTAGTAGGTGTCGTTGCCAGTGCCCCCCACTAGCTTGTCATTGCCGGTACCACCATATAGCTTGTCATGTCCAACGTCGCCGTATAGGCTATCGTTACCTGCCGCGCCATACAGCGTATCATTTCCTGACTTGCCATAGATATTGTCGTTGCCGCCACCTCCATAGATACTGTTGTTTAAGGTATTGCCAAACATGTCATTGTTTTGAGCATTACCGTAACCGTTTTTGGCTGCTCCTAACAACTCTAGGCGCTCTACATGATCGCTTAAACGGAAATAACTACTGTAGGCCTTTACAGTGTCATACCCACCACCAAAAACTTCAAGAGCTTTGTCCCCACTGTCGCCAACGATGTAGGTGTCATCTCCCGTACCACCGTACATTATGTCAAGGCCAAAACCGCCCTCGAGATAGTCATCACCGCCTAGGCCATAAAGCGCATCACCTCCGGCTTGGCCGTAGAGGAAGTCGGTTTTAGGGCCGCCGTTCAGCGTATCGTTACCATCATCGCCGTACATTTTCCAAGTTTCCCAAACCGTGCCCCAGTAGGTCTTGTGGGCTTTTTTGACGTCGCCTTTATCCGTTCCTTTCCAAGTGTGTACCATGACGATCTCCTTTTAGTTGTGTGGCTTGAGTTGTAGTTAGTGGCGAAGCGAGGCTTCCAAGAATCCAAATACCAAAGGCTTATTGAGCTGCCTCAGCCAAGCTCGTCTTGCTTACATTCAAAGTATGCCAACAATGTTTATCCAATAAAATACCGAAAAGTTAAGCCTTTTTTGCTTATAAGTTCAGGTTTATTCAGGAGGTTTTTGAGTGTCAAAAAATCGCCATTTATAGACGCAGAAATATTCCAAAAATAGATTTATCTTTTTGGAATGCTAGTTATACTTAGCTGCTTTTAATCGCTGGTAGATAATCTTTTAAAGTAGCTGTATATGAGAAAAAGCTTGTACTTGTTGAACTTCTTGGATTCCCCTCTCTGGCTCTCTTATGCCCTGCAGGCAGGCTAGCGTCAAAGCCAAAGGAGGAGAGCTCTGGCTTCCCCCTTTGGCTTTGAGCAGAGATCATGTTTCGCAAACGCGCAGCGCGTCCTTCGGGCGCCGGGAGATTGAGTGGGGACAAACAGCATTTTTGTCGCAAAATATTTGAAGAATTTGCGAGGGAGATAAGAATGCCTCTCCCTCGCCATAACGATGAACCCATAGTTTCACCTGTTGTTCTAACTGAACGGCGGAAACTATAGCCATCAACATGACCGTCCGTGCAGAGTGCGCGTGCTTCAAAGCTGTCCTAAAAGAAGCGGCCAAAGCGGCTGGGGCTGTTTTCAAACACAACGCTGTTGACCACGTCGGTGCGGCTGGTGTCTTGGACATAGCCAATTAAACCGCTGCTACTGTCGTAAATTGCCACATCTGTTCTAGCGCTGGACCCCAAACCTCTGATGGTCTCAGTGCTAAAGGTATATCTCCGCCCTGACCGCAGGTGAATGGTATCGCCTTGGCTAGCGCTGAAGTCTTTAATCACGCCGTAAGAGCCTCTACCATAATCTTGATGGCTGATGGCATATTGATTACCGGAGTAGAAGCCCTCACTGAACAGGTAAAAGTCATCTGCACCATAGCCACCATAGAGGAGATCTCTCTCAACCCCTGTTCTACTCGGCCTAGCGCCAACTAGCTTATCGTTGCCGTTTCCACCCACCAAAACGTCACTGCCGTAACTCCCTATTAGTGTGTCATTGCCATTTTGACCATAGGTATAGACGGATTGCCCCTGGGCAGACGTCGTATAGATAGCGTTGTCTTGGTCATTGCCATAAGCGGTTCGTACATTGCCCCCGCCGACAGTCATGTCCTCAACACCGGTAGGTAGCCGATAGCGATCAACGTTTTTGACATGTGCAATGTCATGCCCTTGGGTTTCATACAGAATCCGATCGCCGACGTTGTCGATGTGGTAGATATCGTTGCCGCTGTAGCCAATCATGGTATCGGCTCCTGCTCCCCCATCAAGGCGATCATTACCGCTGCCGCCGTCAAGATGGTCATTGCCGTCGTGGCCATACAGCTTGTCGTTACCCCCTAGGCCGTAGAGGCGATCGCTACCGCTGTAGCCATAGAGCCCGTCGTCTTTCTCACCACCCTGAAGGGTGTCGTTGCCATCGTATCCGTACATCCTCCAGCTCAGCCATTTTTTGAAGAAGCCGACACCAGTCTTGGAGGCAATCTTGGTATCGTTCCCGTTTGTGCCACGGAACTCTTTTGAGAAAATAGTTTCAGCCATTGGTCTTGTCTCCTGTATCTGTGTTGTGTTTTGAGAACAGTGCATCAACTGTTCTGAACACAGACTATTGATACAGGCGTCCAAGGAACGTCCGCGTAGCGTCCGAGAAGCGTCCGGATAGCGGCTGCTAACAGGTAGATCTCAAGCTACTCAACCGCCCCCAGTGCCTTGAGGGCGGACTTCTGCGCGTCCGTCAAACCCGTAACGTCAGTAATCCACATCCCCGCATAGGGCTTAAGAATCGGGAAGGTCGCCTGCTTTTCCCCGCTGTCAATATTCCAGAGGGTAATTTTCTCCTCCTCCCCGCTACAGGCAATCAGATGCCCCTGAGGATGGATGGCTAGCGACCACATTAGCGCATCGTGCCTAAACACCTGCAGGCATTTCCCCGTTCGGATATCCCAGACGCGGGCGGTACAGTCGTAGCTGGCACTGATAACCCGATCGCCATGGGGATGAATCACCATGGCATAGACCCATCCTTCATGCCCGGTTAGGGTGCGGAAGCATTCCCCGCTGTCTAAGTTCCACAGCTTGATGGTGCGATCGGCGCTGGCACTGGCCAGCCAAACCTCCGACAGTTCTGGAATGATGGCGGCAGCTTGGCGTGGCCCAAAGGCGATGGAATACAGATAGTCGGTGTGTCCTTCTAAGGTCTGAAGGCATTTCCCCGATGGTATATCCCAGATTTTGACCCGGTGATCGGCCCCGGCACTGGCCAAGCAGCGACCGTCTGGGCTAAAGGCCAGCGTCCATACTTGTTCGGTCTGTTCTGATAGTGTCTGAAGGCATTCCCCCGTGGTGAGGTCCCACAGGCAGACAGCGGGCTGAATGCTGCTGCTGGCGAGCAGCTTGCCGTTGGGGTGAAAGGCCACACTATTCACCCACCCAGTGCGGCCATCCAGGGTCTGGAGGAGCTGGCCGGTATCCGCCGCCCATAGGCGAATAGTTTGGTCGAAGCCAGCGGTGGCCAGTAGCGGCCTTGATCTTTCAGCCTGGGCGGCTTGAGATGGCTGGTGGGCCACAGTCCAAATTCCGCTGCGATGCCCTTCCAGGGTTTGCAAGCACTCGCCACTGTGAAGATTCCAGCGGCGCACCAGGGCATCGTCTCCCCCGCTCACCAAGGTAGCCCCGTCGTCGCAAAACACCAGGGCGCGGATACAGTTGGTGTAGCCCTGCAGGGTTTGGACGCATTGGTGGCTGGCCACATCCCACAGGCGAATGGTTTGGTCAAAGCCACCGCTGGCGAGCCGCTGCCCGTCGGGGCTGAACCCCACCGACCAAATTTGGTCCGTGTGCCCCAGCATGGTCGCCAAACAGGTTTCCGTTTGCAGGTCCCAGAGGCGAACGGTGCGGTCGTGACTGCCGCTGGCGAGCCGCTGCCCGTCAGGGCTAAAGGCAAGCGACCAAATCTCATTCGTATGGCCCACGAGGGTATTTGAGCACTCCCCGGTGGCCACATCCCATAGGCGGATGGTCTGGTCGGCCCCGGCGCTGGCCAGCTGCTGCCCGTCCGGGTGTAGGGCGATCGCCCAGATGGGGGCTTGATGGCCCCGCCACACCTGGAGGCAGTCCCCCGTCTCCAGATTCCACCAGCGCACGGCGGCATCGGCATGGGCGGTGGCCAACTCTTTGCCGTTGGGGTGAAATACCAGGGAGCGGACCAACTGCCCTGAACTCTCCAGAGTTTGCAGGCAGGCTCCGGTGTTCACATCCCACACCTTTGCGGTTTGATCTTCGCTGCCGCTGGCGACGGTTTGCCCATCGGGGCCAAAGGCCACGCCCCACACCACGCTGCTATGCCCCTGTAAGACGTGCAGACATTGGCCGGAAGCCACCTCCCACAGCCGCACGGTGTAGTCAACGCCGCCGCTGACCAGGGTTTTACCATCTGGGCTAAAGGCGATGGACCACACCCAATTCTCATGTCCCTGGAGCGTCATCAGAGGCTGGCCATCGGTGGTCCGCCACAGCCGAATGTTGTAGTTGTTCTCCCCCATGGCCAACAGCTTGCCGTCGGGGCTGTAGGCTATGGAAAGGGCGCTGCCAAAGGATTGGGTAAAGGCCGAGTGCACAAATTCGGTCCCCGAAACATCCAGCTTATGGAGAATGGCCCCTTGTAAGTCAGCCTGCCGTAGGGTGAGGCGGGAAAAGTCGAAGCCGGTGACATCTAGCTGAGCCTGGCAGCAGAGGTTGAGGAGGTTGCCCCCGGCGTAGCCCGCCTGGTGAATAGCTTGGCGACGGAGCTTGGGCAGCAGGGCGCGGACGCGCATTGCCAGCGCCGGGGGGGCGGGGTCGTAATTGGCTAGGTTTTCTAAGATAGGCTCTGCAATCAGCCGACGCTGAGTTGCCCGCACAAAGTCTTTCCCCGTTGCTTTGACCAAGGCATAGGCAGACAGGTAGGGCAGCGCTGTCAAATTCTCCTCCAACGGTTCGTCAAAGCCGCTGGGATCCGCTAGCTCTCCACTGACCGCTTCAATTAGACAGCTGGTGACATATTCCATCACCACCGGCTGTTGGTTGTAGGCATTGCCCTGTTGCGCAGTCATGGTGGGAGAAACCGTCTCAATCAGGCCTCGCCAGCGCAGTGACTCCAGGGTCTCCAGTAGCTTCCGTTTGCCGCACCGAGGGTAGACATCGACCATCAGCTCCGAAATGTGCGTCCAATCACGGTTGATGGCCAGCCAATACATCACCGTTTTTTCCAGGGGGCTGAGGCGCGCAAACTGCTGGTCAAGCAGCTTTTTAGCGCCGTTAAACAGCAGCGTATCTTCTTCTAAAAATAGAGAAATATCCCCCGAAAACACATCGCGAATGGAGCCGCCCACGATTTGCAGGGCCAGGGGACTGTAGCCATAGCGCTCGCTAAGCTGCGCTTTCTGCACCGCCGTCCCCGTGAGCTGCCGGGCCTCTAGCACTGCTAGGGCCACTTCCGGCGACCCCTGAATTTGCAAGGAGCGCACCGTCAGGTCAATCCCTTCAAATACAGAAATTTCCGCTGGTTTTTCGCGGCTGGTGAGCAGAAGACAGCTTTGGTGATTACTCTGGCCGATGACGCGAATCAAGTCACCATAGCCGTCATACCCCTCGCGAAACTGGCCCGCCTGTGCCCCACCCTTGAGGACAGTTTCGCAGTTATCCAACACCACCAGGCAGCGAGACTGCCGCAGCCAGTACATCAGCCGGGCAACGGAGCAAACACTATCTTGCTGGTTAGAGAGAAAGGGAACCAGGTCGTTGAGCAGGGTGGTTAGGGGCGGCGCGTTGCGCAGCGATCGCCAAATGACATGGTCAAAGTCTTGGCTCAGCGCCTGGGTCACCTTCGCCGCTAGGGCTGTTTTGCCGATGCCGCCCATGCCCAACAGCGCCACCACGCGGCTGCGGTCTTCCAAAACCCAGCGCCTGATCTGGGCAATCTCTGCCGAGCGGCCACGAAATAGGGAGATATCGGGGCCTTCCCCCCAGTCAAGGCGGGGGGCTGGAGCGGATGGGGCTTCGTTGTCCGGGGCCGGATGTCCGGTAATGGAATCTTCAGAGGTTAGCGCTTCAAGGATGGCACGTTCAGGGGCTGGGAGAGTATCCTCCAGCGTCAACAGCTCGGTATACAGCGCAGCAGTGCTCGGGCTTGGGGGCACCCCCAATTCCTCTTGCAGCAGGGTCATACATTGGTGATACACCCGCAGGGCAGTGGCGCGATCTCCTTTTTGGACATGCATCTGCATCAGGTGGCGGTAGGCCGGTTCATAGAGCGGGTCAATCTGCAGGAGCTGCTGGGCATAGGTGAGGGCCAAGCTCAGCGATTCGGGGCTGGCCTGTTCCGGCGCAATCAGGCGGTTGATTAGGCTGTCCAGCAGGGCAATCGCCTGCTGCCGTAGCCTTTCCCGGTGGGAGACGATCCAATCGTCATAGCAATCAGGCAGTAGGTCCCCCCGGTAGAGCTGAGCGGCCTGCTCTAGATCTTCTAAATCGGCATCCCCCAAGGCATGCCGCTCTGAAAGTGCCTCAAACTGGGCAACGTCCAGTTCACAGCCCTCGGCAATCACCCAGCCCACCGTCTTTGAGGCTACCTTGAGCCAGCGATCGCCCTCGGGCAGGTGCTGCTTTAAGTCATGGAGTCGTCGCCGCAGGTTTGCCTTGGCAGAAGCATCGGATACCTCGGGCCACAGCCTGGCGGCGATTTGACTGCGGGGCTGGGGCGCATTTCGGTGCAGCAGCAAAAACGCCAACAGGGCCTGCAGCCGCTCTGATTGAAGGTTGGTAATCGGGGTCCCGTTGATGCTTAGGTGGTACTTACCCAGCAGGTGGATGCGAAGGCCAGAAAAGGGGCTTGGTGCAGGCATGAATGCGGCAAGGCCAGGGAAGATACCCAAATCCTACGATGGCCGGCCTGAATCTGCAATCGCGCCGAGCGCCTTGAGATTCTGCATCTGCGCCTCCGTCAGCCCCTCCACTCCGGCAATATTCATCTCCTCGTAAGGGCGCGGGGCCCGCAGCGTCCTTAGGCAGGTTTGCTCACTGACAGCCCACACCCGCACGGTTTCGTCGTTGCTGCTGCTGAGCAAGCGCCTGCCGTCGGGGTCAAAACCCAAACCATTAATTCTGCCCAGGTGGCCAGCCAGCGTCCCGATGCGCTCTCCCGTCTCCACCTGCCACAGGTGAATCAGCTGGTCGTCCCCACCGCTAGCCATGAGCTGTCCGTCGGGGCTGAAGGCCAGGGCCTGAACGTTGGCCAGGTGTCCGGTCAGCGATCGCTGGATGGTATGGGTTTGCAGATCCCACAGCGTCACATCTGTTGTCCCTTCCCCGCCACTTGCTAAGTAGCGGCCATCGGGGCTGAGGGCAAGCCCATAAACAACCTGCAGGGGCGCTTCAAGCAGCCGCTGTAGCTCCCCCGTTTCAGTGTCCCAAATCTGAATGTGACCGTTAGTTCCGGCTCCTACGAGGTGCGCCCCCGCAGGACTAAACCGAACTTGGAAGATCCAGTCTTCCCGGGCCAGGGTGCGAATCGGCTGCCCAGTGCGCACATCCCAAAGCATCATAGAAGCGTCCGTACTGCCACTCAGCAGCCATTGACCGTTGGGGCTAAAGGTGACGGACCAAACTGAGGCGGTGTGGCCCGTCAGGGTCTGCAAGCAATGGCCCGTATTGATGTCCCACAGTTTGATGCTGTGGTCGCCGCTGCCGCTGGCCAAGGTTTGCCCATCAGGGCTAAAGGCCGCGCACAACGTTAGATCAGTGTGCCCTTCAAAGGTATGCAGCAACTCTCCTGTGTCGTAGCGCCACAGCCTGACCGCACCGTCACCATTGGCGCTCGCCATCCACAGCCGGTAGGGATGGGTGTCAATTCTCATAGTCCAATTCGCATAGCCCTGTAAGGTCCTATGCAGGGCTTTTTGCGGCATCTCCCATAGCCGAATCGAGTGGTCACTGCTGGCGGCCGCGAGGTAGCGACCGTCGGGGCTGAAGGCAACCGTCCAAACCCAGCTGGTGTAGGGAGTGGCGATGCGCAAGAGCTCCCCGGTGTGGGGGTCCCAGAGCTTGGTTGTGGCGTCAGAGCCGCCGCTGGCCAGGTAGCAACCACAGGGGCTAAACTGCACCGTCAACACCCAATTGGCATGGGCAGTTAGCGTCCTAATCACCTGTTCGGTTGACATGTCCCAAATGCGAATCTGCCCGTCGTTATGGCCAACGGCGAGGTAGCGATTGTCAGGGCTAAAACTCGCTGAGACTGGGGTTGCCTCGCAGGGCCACACCTTGAGGGCTTGGCCGCTGTAACGGTCCCAAAGCCGCAGCGTATTGTCCTCGCTGCCGCTAAACACCCATTGACCGTCGGGGCTGAAGGTGGCTACCGTAACGCGCTGAGTATGTCCCGTCAACCGATGTAGGGGGCCGATTTGGCAGCGCTCTACATCCCATATCAAAATAAAATCGTCGGCCCCCGCACTCAAAAACACGTTCTCCTGAGGGCTAAAGGTGAGGGCCGCTAGCAGGCCGGAGTGCCCTGCTAAAGCGTGGATCAGCTCGCCGGTGGCACTATCCCAAACGTTGACCCCATGGGC
>JBCCAG010000652.1:0-2822 GCA_039814955.1 Cyanobacteria bacterium P01_A01_bin.135 | reverse complement strand
CGAGCCGCTGCCTATCAGAAGCTCGGACAAATGGCGCAGGCCCAGCAAGATGTCCACAGCGCGGCCTGGGCCTTCGAGCAGCAGCACAATGTCGGCGCGGCGCGGCGGTGCCTGCAGCAGTTAGACCAGTGGGAGCAGGCGGCAGCCGCCAGTTACAACCCCCTCAGCCTGCATGTAGAACCGGCCCCAGAGCATGTCGCGAGCTGAGGGCTGATGGCTACATAGCAACGCTAAATCGCTCACAAACTGTGATACGAAAGGGACAGGCGGCGATCGCCCCTCTGCTCACAAAGCATTCAGGACTGCTATATACTCGTCTGGGGTCTTTATTTACTTGGGTGAGCTTGCCATGACCATTTCTAACCCCCCTCTGCCAGGGCGCTGCGGCCTTAACGTGGTGATTGCCCTAGATAGCTCTAGCTCCATGGGGACTGAGAATTTTGACCGGGCTAGGCAAGCCGCCAAGGACTTTATTCAGGCCCTTAGCAGCACCCCCTCTAAAGCCGGGCTGGTAATCTTTAATACGACTACGGCGCTGCAGGTGCAGCTACTCGATTTAGCTAGCCCTGCCAACGTCAGTGCCTTGACCACCGCCTTGAATGATTTTCGCTATGAGGGTGGCTTCACTAACTGGGCTAACGCCCTACTCACGGCCCAGGGCCTCGGCCCTGACTTGATTATTCTCTGTACTGATGGCGCTCCCTTTCTCCCTGGCCGCCAGACCGAGGCCGAGCAGGCGGCCTTCGCTGCTGCTGATCGGGTGCGACGGTTGGGTACGCGCATCATTGCCGTTGGGGTTGGGACCCGGATTTTGCCAGCCAATCTGGAGCGGGTATCGGGTCCGAGCCTCAACGACGATTACTATCTCACCAATTTTGATTCCCTCGATGAGCGGCTGCGGGAAATTGCCCTACGGGCTTGTGGCGGGTCGATTACCGTCAACAAGCTAATTGAGCAGCCTGACGGCAGCTACGGGGGCGGCGCTGACTGGACGTTTGAGGCGGTGGTGGCCCAGGCTGACGCAGACAAGGCCACGGCATCGCTGCCCACCCGCTCTCAAACCGGCAACGATGGGGCAACAACCTTTCGCTGGCAGCTCACCGAGCCAATTTCCGTCATCCTAAAAGAGGAACTACGCCCGGGCTTTTCGCCGGGGGTGGTGACCTGCACCCGCAACGGTGAGGCGATCGCCGCCCCCGCCAGCGGCAGTGGGGTCAAGCTAGCCCTGCGGGTCAACGATGTGATCACCTGCGAGTCCCGCAGTCGCCCCCTTTATCAGCTCTTAGTATCCACCTCTGAAGAGCGGCGTGACCCGCGCCCCTTAGCCAACGCCACCGTGAGCGGTAAAATCTACGCCTTTCTGGATTTTGAAGGCCTGCAGCGGCCCGGGCGCGATCGCCCCATCGACTCTGTGCAGTTTGGCCTCGATCAGCCCCGGGGTGAGCCCGGCAGTTTAGAGCGCTTCCCCCCCTATGATTTTGCCGGCGGGGGCACACCCATTGCCTATCCGTTCAATACCCGCACAGCGAGCAACGGGCTGCACCGCATCTATGCCGAAATTCGCTTCAGCGACGGCAGCTTAGAGACTCTGGCGGTGCCCTTTACCGTGGCCAATCAGCCGCTGCCCTATCGGTTGCTGGTCTCCCGCAGTGCCGACCGCTCCAACCCTACCCCCCTAGAAGGCAGGGCTGTCAGCGGCGAGGTCTACATCTTTTTGTCCTCTGATCCTGATGTGGCTGATGGCATTGACAACGTCCGCTTTGGCCTCGATAGCCCCTTCGGCAACCCGGGGCGCTTGGAGTCGGTGGCCCCCTATGACTTTGTGGGCGGCAACGTGCAACGGGCATTACCCTTTGACACGCGCACCGTGGCAGACGGGGACCATACGGCCTACGTCGAGGTGACGCTGCTCGATGACAGCGCCAATAGCGGCGACAACACGGAGGAATTCACCGTTCCCTTCACGGTTACCAACGGCAAATAAGTTTGATGCTAAAATCGCGGTGATTTTGCTAGAGCGCCATGGATCTCAAAGCCCTTATCCGCGACATACCCGACTTCCCCAAGCCCGGCATTCTATTCCGCGACATCACCACCCTGCTCAACCATCCTGAGGGCCTCCGCTACACCATCGATAGCCTCGCCGCCGCCTTTGCTGACCGCCCGGTGGACTACGTGGTGGGCATGGAGTCCCGCGGCTTCATTTTCGGCGTTCCCGTCGCCTGTCAGCTTGAGCGAGGCTTCGTACCGGTGCGCAAGCCGGGAAAGCTGCCCGCTGAGGTCCATAGCGCCCAGTACGAGCTGGAATACGGCACAGATCAGCTAGAGATCCATCGGGATGCCCTTACACCAGGGAGCCAGGTTTTGGTGGTGGATGACCTAATGGCCACCGGGGGTACTGCCAAGGCGACGGCGGACTTAATCACTAAGGCCGGCTGCAGCGTCACCGGATTTGCCTTTGTGATTGAGCTCATGGACTTGGGCGGGCGCAGCAAGCTACCCGCTGACGCCACTATCATTTCCCTAGTGCAATATTAATTCGCGGTTATGGCTCCATCCTCCTCAAAATTCAGCTCGCTCACCGGCGGCCTGTCTCGGCTATTCTCCAGCGATACGGCGGCGTTTGTGGTCAAGCGGCTGCTGCAGGCGCTGCTCACCCTGCTGCTGGCCTCAGCCCTCAGCTTTTTGATCATCCAACTAGCACCGGGCAACTTTTTGGATATCCTGCGCCAGGACCCCCAGATCTCGCCGGAGACGGTGCAGGATTTAGAAGCCCGCTTTGGCCTCGATCAGCCGGTGTGGGAGCAGTACCGCCGCTGGCT
>JBCCAG010000095.1:0-8887 GCA_039814955.1 Cyanobacteria bacterium P01_A01_bin.135 | reverse complement strand
CGGTGACCCCACCCGCGTCGGCGATCGCGCCACCCTGCGCAGCTTCTTGGGCTACGGGCTGCGGGCGGCCCTGGGGGACCGGGATGCGGTGCGCTTCCTCAACGACCCCATCAACATGACCTACTGCGGCGAGTTCATCTATGTCGCCCTCAACACCGTGCTGCACCCCTTCAACCGGGCAGGGCTCACCGAGCTGCTGGATGGCGATGCTGCCGCCGCCGAGGAAATTTTGTCTCTGCAGGCCCGCCACAACCGACGCGAGCCCACCATCCTGTCGCAGAAAAGCGAAGACGCTGAGTTTGAAGCGCTGCTCAACCGCACCCCCAGCAACCCCGAGTTCGACGCCTTTCACATCGGGATGCCCGTCGTCCCTGAAAACCTGCTGCCCCTTGACCAGGCGCTGGCTCGCCAGGGCTACCCGGTGCCCACCGGCAGCCTGCCCTTACCGCCCTTCACCCTCTCCCAGCTCATCCGCCGCGCCTTTCGCACCATGTTGCCCCGCCACCAAGGTCAGCAAGGAGGCCCTGAGCTAGCGGCCAAAGTGGCGGCGGCCCAGGCGCGGGTATTGGGCTACTTGGAGCAGGCCATAGTCCAGCAGCTAGGCCTCGATGCCGTAGTACCTGAAACTGACCCCCGACGGCGGGCCGCCCACCGGTTTGTGCAAATCGTTCAGCAGCAGCTAGAGCGGCCCTTCGACTCCCAGGCAGCGCTGAACCAAACGGTGGATAGTTTGGTGGCTAAAGTGGACGAGATGCTGGTGGGCTACGGCGATCGCACCCGGTTTGCCCCGCCCCGCATTTACACGGACCTGGGGCAGCAGGACGGCGACCCGGGCCTGCCCCAAGGCTGGGGGTTTCAGCTCGAAACCGTCGGCGCGCTGGTGGCGCGCAATGTGTTGGGGGACCCGGCCCAGACCCAGGCCAAGGCCTGGCGCACCATCGAAGTGCGATCGCCCTACCTACGTGGGGATGATGTTCAGCTATGCCAGGGTGCCCTGATCCGCAGAGGTTTTTCAGTTAAAGCCGACGGTATCTTCGGTCCGGCATCGGCAGAGGTTGTTAAAGAATTTCAGCAAGGGCAAGGCCTGGAACCCACCGGCAGCATTGATGAAGCAACCCGACAGCGGCTGCTGGCTGTAGATTCATAAGCACCTGGCGTTTAATTGCGGCTACGTATCAATTGGAGCTGTTTTCTGATTGAAGCAACGGCAAGAATGGGCTAGCAAACATCGCCGCTTGGATTCGGCCCGATAAATTCAGGCAGCTTAGGATGCTGGTGACGTGATTTTTGACCGTGCGCTCCGAGATGAAGAGCGCCTTGGCAATTTCACGGTTCGTGGCCCCGGTGATGATCCAGCAGAGCACCTCCTTTTCTCGCTTCGTCAGTTTTTGCAGCTCTACAGGAAGGGCCGCAGGCGCGTTTGACGCCGCGTCGGAGGATGCTTCTACATGACCTGAAGACCTGGCCATGATTGATTTTTGGAACAGGCCAGGGCCAAACTGAGTGAACCCCTGCGCCGCCATGCGAATGGATTGGACCAGCTCCGCCGCATCGGTATCCTTGAGCAGGTAGCCCGTTGCCCCAAATTGCATGGCCCGACAAACGTAGTCTTCGTCGTCAAACGTAGACAACATCAAGATTTTGATCCCTTCGAACCGCTGGCAAATGAGCTGGGCCGCCGCCACACCGTCCATTTCTGGCATGCGCACATCCAGCAGCACCAGATCCGGCTGTAGGGCCTCCACCTGCTGGACGGCCTGCCGGCCGTTCTCCGCTTCTCCCACAACCTGAATGTCCCCGTGGGCCTCAAGCAGGACCCTAAAGCCTTGACGAACCAGGGTCTGATCGTCAACGAGCAGGAGGCGAATCATACCAGGGGGCTCGGTAGGGGAATCTGCACGGTAATCAGGCATCCAGCCCCCGGTTCGCTAAACAGGTGAAACTGCCCTCGCAAGGCCAACGTCCGCTCGCGCATGCTCTGGAGGCCAAAGCCGGTTGAATTTTGGGTGGGCGTGAAGCCCCGGCCATTATCTTTAATGACGAGATACAGGGTTTGGCTGCGGGCGGTAACCTGCAGGGTGGCCTCCGTCGCGCCGCTGTGGCGGATGATGTTGGTCAGGGCGGCCTGGACGATGCGGTAGAGGGTAGAGCTGAGTTCTGGGGAGAGCGATCGCGGCACATCGACGGTCCAATCCACTGCTATGGTGTTGGTTGCCTTAACCTCGTAGATCAGGGCTGCGATCGCCTCCTCCAAAGACTGCCCCGCCAGGCAGTCCCGCCGCAGCACGGAAACAGACTGCCGCACCTCTTGCAGGGCTTGGGCGCAGAGGGACTTTGCCGTATTGAAGAACGAGCTGGCCTGCTCCAGCTTCGTTTGATTGAGCAGCATCAAACCGCCGTCAAGCTGGACGCTCTGGGCCGTGAGGGTATGGCCTAGAGCATCGTGGATTTCGCGGGCGATGCGATTTCGCTCCTGGAGCGCCGCCTGATCTTCAATGCGCAGGGCGTACTGCCGCAGCTGGGTCAAGGTTGCCGACAGGTGTTCACGGTTTTGGCGCTCTGACACCAAAGAATTAATCAAGAGCAATACAAACGACAGCATCATGCTGTAGTGGAGGGCGGCATTGAGCTTCAAAATTAGCGCGTTAAATGGGCTACTAGGGATTTCATGAATGAAGCTAAATGCCTGAACAAAGGTTGTAGCCGCTGTCGATTCTGGGAGAAACAAAATCAACAGGTGAGAGAGGTACACCCCCGCTGCCACCGCGTATCGCCCCGGTGGTCTGAATCTTTGGGCGCTGCGCAGCACGAGCACCACCCCCAAAAGCGGGAAGTTGGGCATGCGATCGCCTGCCCAGTGGGGCAGCAGAATCAATCCAAATTCCGCCAGCGCCAGCCAGCGCCGAGCCGAATATCGGCTGGGGGGATCCCTGAGCCCCAGCACCGCCAAGACCACAATGCAGGACACGGCCCAAACCGGAAAGCGTGGAGAGACGTTGAGGAGGGAAATCACCACGGTTGTGATGGCGGTTATACCCAGCAAAATCCACTCAAGATAGAGCATGAGGCGGGGCAGGGTGGGCGTAGGCAGCATTGGTTTAACCCGATGCGGCAAAAGGTTGCAGTCGCCATTGTTGAAATCGCTATTATCGATGCCCATGGTGCCTATGCCGAGGTTTGGATTTTTGTGGCGGCGGTGCGGTGCGCTGCCGCCACAAAAAAGCTGTACTGCCCATTCTATGGGACCTGGCTGATGCGGCGATAGCAGCGTGGGTCCTGATTTTTAAGCCCAGAGGTCCTAGTACCCATTGAGGGCAAAATTAGGCCCTTGAGACCTGGGAAACTACAGCGGCCCTCTTTAAGGTTGAAGGGTGCGTAAGCGCGCCACCCTGCAGCCTCTCAAGGGTCAGTAAGGGGGCTTCAAGGCCCATTGTGGTGCTGCAGGGATTAATTGATTGAACCGCACTGCCACCCCCCGTCGAAACATCATGGTTGATGAACGTCCCAATCCTCAAGCTCAGCCCACGCTTGCCGCGTCCGAGGGCAGCATATCCCCATCTGCAACTCGAATTCCCCTAAAGCCCAAATCCCGCTGGCCCGCGATCGCCCTAGCGCTGGTGGCGATCGCGGGCTTTGGGGGCTGGCGCATTTCCCAGCGATTGGCGACCGCCCCCAGCAGCGAGGTCCAAACCACAGGCGCTGAAGGCCTGCCGGTTCAGGTGGTGCGCGTCCAAACGGGGCTCGTGGAAGAGTGGGTGTTTGATGAAGGGGTTTCTTTGCCGGTGGAGCTAGAGCCGCTCACCTTTGAAGCGAGCGGTACGGTCACCTATGTGGCGGAGGTGAATGGTGCCCCCCTCAAGGCCGGGGACCCGGTGTCACAGGGGCAACTGCTGGCGACCATCGACGACCGCCAGCAAACCGCCAGCATTACGGCGGCGGAGGCGGATGTGCAAGTGGCGGTGAGCCAGCGCAACCAGGCCGAGGCATCGCTGCGGGAGGCTCAGGCAAGCTTATCAGAGGCCGAATCCGACCTGGCCCTAGCGGAATCGGAGCTGCAGCGCAACCAGGGATTATTTGAGAAGGGGGCCTTGTCAGAGAGCGATCGCGACGTGGCCCAAAATGAGGTAGACCGCGCCCGCGCCCGCCTGGAAACCGCCCGGCAGGGGGTCGTCTCCGCCGAAGAGGGCGTTGTCTCCGCGCAAGCCTCCGTGGCGGCGGCCCAGGCCAGTCGCGACAGCACAGCAGTTGACATCGAAGATACGCGGCTCGTCGCCTCGTCCGATGGCCTGGTTGCCTACATCAATATCCAGGAGCGGGACTACTGGGATACCCAGTACCTCAACACCAGCAGCCCCCAGGGCCTGATCGACACAGCCCCCATTGTGGTGGTCAACCCAGCGTCCTTTGAGGTGCAGCTAGAGGTGCAATCCAGCAAAGCGGGGGCCATCCGTCCAGGGCAGCAGGTGTACGCGGTTTCGGAAGACCAGGTGATCCAGGCCCAGGCCGTTGGGGCGTCCCAGCAGAATCTGCTCAATATCGCCAGGCAGCAGGGCAGCGCCGGCACTGTCTTTGCCGTCAGCCCCTCCCAAACCCCCGAAGGGCGGGGCACCGAGGTCACCATCCGCAATTTGCAGCCGGTGCGCAACCTGACCGTGAACGGCCGGGTTTACGTGTGGATTGAGGTGGACACCAGCCCAGATGCGGTGGTGGTGCCCATCGGGGCTGTGACGTCTAGGGGCCAGGATACCTATGTCTTTGTGGTTAACGAAGCCGATAACACGGTTCAGCGGCGCTCCATTACCGAGGGCATCCGGGGCTTTTCAGCCGTGGGGGTGCGCTCTGGGGTGAGGCCGGGGGAGCTGGTGGTGGTGGAAGGCCAGAACCGGCTGACGGACGGCGCACCCGTGGAGGTTGTGAGCCAGCGGTAGGGGCATGGCATGTCCTGGGATGTGTTTATCGTCTCGGGTTACCCCCTCTAGCTCCCCTACGCCCTGCGGGCAGGCTAACGCCAAAGCAAAGGGGGAGAACCCGGCTTCTTTTTTTCCCCACAGTAGTAACCCCAGAAAACCTATATCCCCCCCGATCGCAATCCCACAAGGCAGCGCCATGACCCCCAAGCATCCCACCCACCCCATTCCAGAAGCGCCTGTTCCAGAGACACCCGCCCCCAAGCGCCCCCCAGGCGAAGAAAGTCAAATTCCGCCCTGGATGGACTTCTTCTTTGTGCGCCAGATTTTCGCCATTCTCCTCTGTGGTTTGCTGCTGATGGGGGGAATCATGGGCTACGCTTCCATGGTGAAGGAGGGAGAACCCGACATCAACATTGCCCGGGCTAGAATTACCACCCTGTGGGGCGGCACCGATGTGGAAACCCTGGAAAACCAGGTCACCGACAAGCTGGAGACGGAAATCAGGAGCCTCCAGGGGCTAGAGGATTTCACCAGCGCCACCTTTAATTCCTCTTCGATTATCGACGTCTCGTTTCGGGCCGAGGCCCCCATCGCTGAATCTATTCAGGCGCTGCGGGGCAAGGTGGACGACGCCGAGTCTGAGCTGCCCGATACCACCAGCGGGCGGGAAGTGCCCGACTTTCAGCAGATATCGGCCCAGGATGCCCCGGTACTGAGCTTGGCCTTAGTCGGGGAGGGGCTGGACGAAGAACTGCTGAGCCAGGCGGCAGAGGTCCTGCAGGAGCGGCTGGAAGCGGTCAACAGCGTCCGGGAGGTGGATCTAGCCGGGCAACGGGATCAGGTGGTGCATGTGCAGCTCCTGCCCAGCCGTTTGACGACCCTGGGAATTTCCGCCACCCAGGTGGAGAGCGCCATCCAAACCGGCAATACTGACGTGGCCTGGGATTTGGTGCGGGATGACGACATCGGTGCCCAAGTAGGGCTCTATGGGCGCTTCCGCACCCTGGAAGACCTGAGGCGCGTTCCGGTGGCCCGCCTGGATGAGAACCGGGTGGTGCAGCTGGCCGAAGTGGCGGAGGTGTTTCAGGGACCCGAGCGGGAGGCTTCGCGGGCGTTTCTGAGCTGGGATGGAGGCCCCTTTACCACCACCACCATCCTGGATGTGGTGAAGGTGGCGGGCAGCGACACCATTCAAGTGGTGAACGATGCTCTAGCGGCCATGGAAGCAGCCCGCCAGGACCCGGCGCTGTGGCCCTACGGGCTGGACTACCGCGTCCTCAACGACGATTCAATCGCCATTGAAGAGGAGCTGAGCGACCTGGTCAGCAATGTACTGCAGGCTTCTCTGTGTGTCTTCGCCATCTTGTTTGTTGCCCTCACCTGGCGCGAGGCGGTGGTGGCGGGTCTCGCTATTCCCATGACCTTTGCCGGGGCAGTATTTGTGCTGTGGATGCTGGGCTACACCCTCAACTCTATGGTGATGGTGGGGATGATCCTGGCCCTGGGGCTGCTGGTGGATGTGTTTATCCTCATGCTGGAGGGGATGCACGAAGGGCTCTTTGTGGAGGGGCTCACCTTTGCCGAGTCCGCCGTCAAAACGGTCCGGTCCTACGGCGTCCCTGCCTTTGCGGGGCAACTGACGACGATTTTGGCCCTGTCGCCGCTGATGGCGGTTTCCGGAACCCTGGGGCAGTTTATCCGCCTGATTCCCATCAGCGCCATCACCTGCCTGGTGCTCAGCTACGTCCTAGCTCTGCTGGCGGTGATTCCCCTTTCCAAATTTCTGCTCGACCGGCCCGGTAGTACCCATTCCAAAACCTTTATCGATCGCCTCACGGAAACCAGCTCAGCCCGGTTCGCCCAGTGGTCCCTAAAGAACACGGTATCCAGCCGGCGGACGGCGCGGCGCTGGACCTTGGGCAGCCTGGCCCTGTTTGTGGTGTCCCTGGTGCTGTTTGCCCAGTTGACGATATCCTTGTTTCCCGCCACCGATCGCCTGAAGCTGAGCATTAACGTGGAGCTGCCCCCCGCCGCCACCTTGGCGCGTTCCCAGGAGGTGGCCGACCGCCTGGGCAACATTGTCCGCAGCTACAGCGAACCTAGCAGCCCTGGTGATAGCAACCCTGATGACGCGGCCACTGGTGAACCCAATGACCAGCACCTGTTTGCCAGCGTGGTGAAGCTGGTGGGGCAGCGCAGCAACCTGGTCAGCTCCGGGGAACTGAAGCCCAGCAGCGCCGACTACTTTGTGGGCCTATCGGCGGTATTTACTGAGCGATCGCAGCGGCAGCAGGATTCCTTCACCTATCTGGCGGGGCTGAGGCAAACCCTAGAAGAACAGGTGATTCGGGACTATCCGGGGGCAGTGCTCTCCCTACAGTACGAGCGGGCGGGGGGCAGTGAAGACCCCATCCAGGTCGAGATCTACGGCGACGACCTGCAAACCCTGCGGCAGATCTCCGGCCAGGTGCAGCAGGCCCTGCGGGACATCCCCGGTACCATGGACGTGCGGGACGACCTGGGGAATCTGCGGGACGACTACAAGCTGGTTCCCAAGCGGGAGGCCCTGGACTTCTACGGCATCGGCCAAGATGACCTGGGGGCCCAGGGGCGCTACCTGCTCGCCGATAACGATATCGGGGATTTCTCCGTGGGCAGCGGGGAAGAAGACCTGGACATTCGCCTCAGCACCCAGTGGCCCTCCCAAGGGGGCGACATCGGCGGCCCCACCGGGCTAGACGAGTTTGCCACCCTGCGGTTCATCACCCCGGAAGGCCAGGTGCTTCCCGGCGATGCCCTACTGGCCCAGGTGCCCGACGCCACACCCCTCTCCATCACCCACCGCAACGCCCAGCGCAGCGTCACGGTGTTGGCCAAGCCCCTGCCGGGGTCGGACACCTTTGACAGCGAAATTTTGGCCGCGCTGCAGCCTAAGCTAGCGGCCCTGCAGTACGACCCGAGTGATCCCGACAACCCGGATCGCTGGCCCAGCGGCTACACCTACCGCTTTGGCGGCGACGCGGACACCACCGGGGAAACTTTCAGCTCGGCGGGACAAATGCTCGTAATCGCCATTTTCCTGGTGTTTGCGGTGCTGGTGCTGCAGTTCGGCTCCTACACCCAGCCGTTCATCATCATGATGACCATCCCCTTTGCACTGATTGGCACCTTCTTCGGCCTGTTCCTGTTGGGGGAATCCTTCTCGTTTCCGGTAGCGATTGGGGTGATTGCCCTCACAGGCATCGTGGTCAACGACGCCATTGTTATGGTGGAGACCATGAACGAGCGCCGCCGGGATGGGTTGGACGTGCGCCACGCCGCTGCCCGGGGCGCTAGCGATCGCCTCCGCCCCATCCTCACCACCTCGATTACCACCGTAGCGGGTCTGGTCCCTCTGGCTCTGAGCAGTGCCCAGTGGTTTCCCCTCTGCATGGCCATTGTGTTTGGGCTGATGTCAGCGACGGCGATCGCCCTGCTGGTGGTGCCGGGGCTCTATCTACAGCTGACGCCCAGCGCACCTGCTTTGCAAGTGCGCGAAGCCGGAGACGCAGCAGCAACCCCCTTGGACTAGACCGATGACTCTACACGACTTTACTTTGAGTACCCGACTTTATTTTCAGAATATATAGCTTTGGTCATTTTGCTCAGGACAATTTTGGTGCTGAAGTGTAGCGTTACGGAGCAAAGTGACGCGCCGTGTGATAAGTCAGTGTGGGAAGAAATACAGCGTTTCCTAGAAGAATCTAGGTAGGGCAAACTGCGCTATTCTCACAATCATAGGTCCAATTTTCTCAGCTAGGCGCGAACCCATGAGTACACCATCCGACTACACCCCGCCCGAAGTTTGGCAATGGGACAAAGAGAGCGGCGGCACCTGGGCCAGCACCAATCGCCCAGTGGCCGGAGCCACCCACGACAAAGCGCTCCCCGTCGGCAAACATCCCCTACAGCTCTACTCCTTGGCCACCCCCAACGGG
>JBCCAG010000395.1:0-4409 GCA_039814955.1 Cyanobacteria bacterium P01_A01_bin.135 | reverse complement strand
TCCACGGTGCGAATGTTGTTGGCAAACCCCAGCAGGTTATCGGTGTAGGCATCGATACACCACTGCAGCGCTGCCTCCACCTGCACGCCATTGCGCTCACTCTGGATGTGGATCACCTCGTCGTGGATGGGCTGCCTGTCTTTATTAATGTATTCAACGTACTCGCGAATACCCCCCGCATAGTGATACGTCTCTTCCCGGGGCTCGCTCTTTTTAATCAGCTCTAGCCGATAATCTCTGAAGACGATGTTGACGCCGGCATTCAGATAGGCCAGCTCCCGCAGACGGCTTGCCAGGGTGCTGTAGTCAAACTCAATACCGGTGGTGAAAATATCGATGTCGGGCTTGAAGGAGACCGAGGTGCCCGTTTTATCCTTGTCCTTCGCAGAAGAGACCTGCAGCTCTCCTTGGGGTGCCCCTCGCTCGTAGCGCTGCACGTGGCGCTTCCCCTGCCGCCACACCGTCACCTCAACCCACTCCGACAGGGCGTTGACCACGGAAACCCCAACCCCATGCAGGCCGCCGGAAACTTTGTAGCCGCCGCCGCCAAACTTCCCCCCAGCGTGGAGCACCGTCATCACCGTTTCTAGCGCAGATTTACCCGTCGTCGGGTGAACGTCCGTGGGAATGCCTCGCCCATTATCCGTTACCGTTGCTGACCCGTCAGCGTTAAGGCTTACCTCAATGCTGTTGCAGTGCCCAGCGAGGGCTTCATCTACAGAGTTATCGACAACCTCATATACCAGATGGTGCAGTCCCCTGGGGCCAGTGCTGCCGATGTACATGCCTGGCCGCTTACGAACCGGCTCCAGCCCCTCTAAAACCTGGATCTGATCGGCACCATACTCTGCTGCCATGAACTCACCGCTCCTAATAATGAAGTCGTAACGGCGGCTTGCTTTAGGCTAAGAAGCCAACCGTAAAGAAATGTTTACTTTTTGCAAATAGTCTTTGCGTTTTCCGTGCTAAGGACCCTGAGACGAGCGCAAGCCAATTCGAGCCCAATCACTCCAAAATTTTAACACAAAAGCCCTAGAGTCGGTTCTAGGTGCCCTAAGCTGCAAATTTAAGGAGGGGGTGTACCGCAGGCAATTTCCCTTAAACAGCCCTCGCCGCCTGAATGGCTATCGCGATAGAACTAATAGACTAACGAACGAGTCCCTATTACTCGGTTCCCCCACCTAGTGCTTCCATCATGGCCGCTTGGGAAACGGTCTGGTAGATTGTGTCGAGATACTGGCGAACCGTTTGGGCATCGCTGGAGGAGAGGGGTAGCTTTCCCAATAGGTCGAGGACGGCTTGGCCCCCTGCTGGGGTGATCACCACTAGGGAGGGGTCAAGGGGCTGGTCGTAAGCCCAGAACGTATCGAGGCTATCGACCTGAGGCGCGTTTTTAGCGGCGGCTTTGGTTTGGCTTGCGGTGGGGCCGCTGCGCTTATCCCGCAGCGCCTGCAGGATGTCTTTCTTGGTGCGTCCCCGCAGCTGAAACAAGATAAACGGGTCTTCCCGGAAGCTGTCTCCCAGCTGATAGTACACCGCGGCGATGTGCTTGCAGGGATTTTTAGGGTCGGGGCAGCTACAGCGCGATCGCACATCAGACAGCGAGAAAGGAAACAGGCTGAGGCCGTTGCTGGTGAACACATCCTCAATGTCATCCGGCATGATGCCCGCCAACAGCTTGGCGGAGTATACCGCCTTCTGGGCCATGGAGTTGATGATGTAGCGCCAGTCGTCTTGACTGAAGGACTCGATGGATATAGTGACCTTATAGGGCTCAGATGCGGTGCCTTGCACCTGGGCATGCACCTTAGAGCCACGAAACTCTAGGCTGAGGATATTGCCTTCTCTGGCGTACAGCCGCCCCCGCTCCAGGCGCTTCTTAAACCGATAGGCGTTTAGCAGATCAATCCACCGCTGCACCCACCATTCCTGATCTTCGGGGCTAGCGGGGGCGGGGGCGTTGGAAGGGAGATAGGTCATTGCGCCTAGCGGTAGGTCTGTTGAATGTACTCTAAAATGCCGCGAGCAATGGCTTGGGCAAGTTGGGTTTGATAGGCTGAAGTGGCGAGTCGCGGTGCGTCCTGGGCCCCGGTGACAAACCCCACCTCTACTAGGATAGCGGGCATAGAGGTGTTGACGAGTACGTAGAATCGCGCCCGGCGCACGCCGCGGTCAGGACCTCCGCTGACCTGAAGCAGACCGCGCTGGATAAATTGGGCAAACCGTTGCCCCTCACCCGAGACGTAGAAGGTTTCAACACCGTTGACGTCGGGGCGGCTCATGCTGATGGCGTTGGCATGGATGCTGACAAACAGGGTGGCGTTAGCCCGCTCGGCGATCTGCACCCGGGGCTCCAGGTCCAGCTCCCGGTCGACCCGCCGGGTCATGATCACTCCGACCCCCTGCTGCTCTAGGATCTGCGCTACCTGCAGTGATATCGGCAGCACAACGTTCTTCTCCTGCAGCCCGCCGATGCCCACCGCGCCGGGGTCAAACCCGCCGTGGCCTGGGTCAATCACCACCACAATCCGATTATTGGGAATTTGGGGCAGCGGCCCCGGCTGGATGGGTCTACTGGTGCCGGGGGGTGGGGTGCCCGGTAGCCCCGGCGGCAGGTTGGCCCGCGACGACTCATAGATCAGGTTGAGGCCCGCATCGGTGGCTTCAGTTCCCCCCAGTTCGGTTCCTACGGCGGGCAGCACTGACAAAACCACCTGATTACCTTCTTGGGTCAGGATAGCTCTAGCAAAAATCGGGTTGGGGCGCAGCTCTGTGGCAGTGCCGGGGGCCAGCCTAGCGTCCGGAATCACCACCCGGTAGTCAACGCCGCGCCGATTAAACCCGGCGATCGCCCCCACCACGGGCTGGTTGGCCTCGACCACGAGCTGCCCGGCGGTGAGGCTCAGCCCAGACACCACGGTCGCCCCAGGCTCTGGCGCTGTTACCGGGTCAGGGTCGCGGCTGATGGGGCGGCGGGTGACCGGGAAGCGAACTCCCCCCTCTGGCTCAAATAAAACGCCGCTGGCATCAGCGCTAGCCTCCCAGGCCTGGTTCTCATCCAACAGGTTGAGAGTAACGCGCACGTCGTCTCTATCTTGCTCTAGCTCAACCGTTCTGATGCCGTAGCGGTTGAAAGACTGGGTCCCTTCGAGCGCGGAGGCCAGGGTGGTATCCTCCACCTCAAACCCAAGCCGGAGCCGATCCCGCAAGCGACCCCGGCGGCGGCGCTTCTCGTCCACCTCTGGCACTTCGCCCGTGGTTTCTAGCAGGAGGCCTTCCGGGATAGCGCTGATGCCGGTGATGCGGGTAGGGCCAGTAGGCTGCTGAGCCACTGGTCTAGATGGGGCCGGGCTGGCTGGACGAGTTGGCTGGGAGATGGGCCGAACGCTGCCCCGGCGCGCCGCCGGGAGCTGTACCTGCCACTGGGTTGGGGTAAGGCCCTGGACCCGCACCTGACGGGGATCGATGGTGTAGCCGTCATTGTATTCGATGGTGAGGCGGGTGACCTGGGGGGTAAGCTGGTCCACGCGCACCTGCCGCACGGCCCCACCGATAGCCTGTAGTCGATCAACGTCCACCGCGCGGGTATCCGGCAGGTCAATCAAGATGCGGGTGGGATTTTGCAGCAGCTGGGCCCGGGGGCGCACCACCTCGTCCGTAGTGAACAGCAACCGCTCAGCGTCAGTGTTGAACTGCCAAGACTCTAGCCGCGCTGCCAAAGCTGGGGAGGCAAGCAGCAGCGCCCCCAACATTCCCAGTCCACTAGATACCAGTATTCGGTAATTCACAACAGGCTAGATTCCTTACAACAAAGACAACTTCACGTCACCGCTAGCAGAGGGCATATAGGCAGATGATGGCTTTGGCAACCGCACTGTCAACGGCGGTGGGTGGGTGAGCCAGTCAATAGGGACGGGTGTAAAATTGTTGGGCTCAATACGTAGCCCAATACACAGTAGCAAATCCCTGCCTTAAGTCTCCTGTCAAGCTGGCCAAACCTATCCGGATATAGCAAATGTCCTGATGCATCAGGACATCTACGCCCCCGCTGCCTGCGAAAGCTCAAGGCTTTCAACCAATCCAATTGCCTTAAGCAACCGTGCCAGTGCAATAGGCCATCCGCAAGAATATAGCTTACCCGCCCCACAACCGCTTGACATCGCTATACATAACATTGGCCATACTGCTCAGGAAGCTTTTGGTGGTCGAACCGAGGAACCTCGCGGGCGAGGGCGCAGCCAAACGGTCCGCTTTAGCCGTGGCGCTCTATGCCCTACCGCCATGAAAATTGCTATATTCAGCGATATTCAGCTTAGTGAGGCACTATTAGCAATGGAAGGCCGCGAGTATCGTCCAGTCGAGGCGCGATCTGAGCAAACCGACGCCAATTCTATCGGGGAGCGTCGCAT
>JBCCAG010000216.1:0-6026 GCA_039814955.1 Cyanobacteria bacterium P01_A01_bin.135 | reverse complement strand
GCCAGTTTCGACATCGCTTATGCCTCGAAGATTTACTTGAATTGACGGCTACTTTACCTGTATAGCAGATGTGTCAGGCATTAGGGCATCTGCATATCCGCTCGCCTGCACCCTATCAAGCTTTGTGCCCTCCGGGCCTGTTGCCCTGTTTGCCCCCGAATCTGCTTTGCACCCTTAAAATTAAGAAGCAACGCTGGCGATCGCTGATCGATTTAACCGCAGGTGTTACAGCCAATGACGCAGTTACACTTTCAACGCTCTACGCTTATTCATGCGCCAGTGGACATCGTCTGGGAGTTCCACGAGCGCCCGGACATCCTCGATATCTTGACGCCCCCCTGGCAGCCCGTGGAGATCAAGCGCCGTGAGGGGGGCTTAGCGGTAGGGGCGGAGACCGAGTTTCGGATCTGGCTAGGGCCGCTGCCCGTGCGGTGGCTGGCCCGCCATACCGCCTGTGAGCCCCACCGGCTGTTTATCGATGAACAGGTGGAAGGGCCATTGGAGCGCTGGATTCACCGCCACCAATTTGACGAAGAGGACGGTCGAACCCGACTTACCGACGCGATCGCCTTTGTCCTGCCCGCCCAGCCCGTTTCCGCCTGGGTGCTGGAGCAGTTCGTCAAAGCGCGACTGGAGGACATGTTTCGCTACCGCCACCAGATTACCCGACAGGAGTGCGAGCGCTGGGGTTAGCGGTTGGTCGACCGCAGCATCGAGAGCACCACAAAAAAGCTAGCGCCAAAGCAGCTAATCATTACCAAGATGGTGGCCAGCACCAGCCAAGGGTTAAGGCGACGGGGTGGGGCGGCCGTGGTAACGGGCTGAGGCGTCGCTGCCACGGTGCGGCGCAAGTTGTCGGCCGGCTTCTGCGATAGAGGCGTCTTGATGGTGGAGGCTTTGGCGGCCGGGGCTTTGGATTCAGGTGCTTTGGCAACAGGAGCCTTAGACGAGGGCGGCTTAGCGGAAGGGGGCTTGGGGCTACTGGGCTTTGGGGTAGTCGGGGAGCTGGTGCGGCGGGGGGGAACGTAGTTGAGTCCGCTGCGCAGGCTCTCGTCGATAGCGGGGCCGGAATCATCCGCTAATAGGCGGTCAAGCTCTGCAAACATGTCGTCCGCGTCGCCCTTGTCGATGTTGGCGTCGCTGATCACCGCATAGCTCTGGCCGTCGGTAGAGGTTGTGGAAGAGGTCTCAGGAGCGGGAGGCGCATCTGAGGGCTGGGCTGGGGCGGTCGGCAGGGATGTAGAGATAATCTGGTGAAGGTTAAGGGCGCTGGCCATCAGCTGCTCAATTTCGCCGCGGAGCTGCTGGTTTTGGCGCAGTAGCTGCTGATTGGCCTGCTGGGAGGCATCAAGCTGCTGCTGCGTCATCTGTAGCTGGGCGGCCAAATCCGCCGCGCTGCGAGTGGCCCCATCTGCAGCGCTAGCTGGCGTTTGCCCTGCTTGAGAAGAATGGTCTTGGGTAGGTTGATCCACAGGTTCGGCCCCAATCAATCACGTCAGAGATTGCACAACTTGTCCCACAATTGACACATTAAGATAACATACTCGCGCTAAAATCTAAGCCCAAATTATCTGTAGTCTATCGGCTAGATAAGTAGGACGCCGTCAGTAAGCGTAGCTGCCAGGGGAAGCAACCCCGGGCCGGGGGGCACTCCCCTTTCGTTTAATTGTGGATGCGTACTTATCCGCTAGACAGGGCAAGTGAGGAGAATTATTAAGAGGATATTCCGCCATGGAAGCGAACCCAGCGCCATCGTTCTCAGGCAGTCAGGCAATAGCATACCTGCGCCGCCGCTGGCCCAGGCCACTCATGCGCCGCTGGCTTTGTGCCGCGCTGAGCTTTGTGCTGGCGATCTCTACCAGCGGCTGTCAAGGCTGGTTTCAAACCGAGGCAGCTCAGATTCCCCAGCTTGTGATCGGCGAGCTGAGCGACCCTAAGACCTTCAACTACATTTTGAGTCAGGAGGTCACCTCTATTTTTGGTCTGATGTACGAGGGGTTACTGGAGGAAAACGGCATCACCGGGGAGCTAGAGCTAGCCCAAGCGGAGGACATGGAGATCTCCGAGGATGACAGGCGCATTGTGTTCACTCTACGAGAGGGGCTGCGCTGGTCAGACGGAGAGCCCTACACAGTAGATGACATTGTGTTTACCTACAATGAGCTCTACTTCAACCCCGCCATTCCCAGCGGCCTAGCCGATAATATGCGCATCGGGCCAGAGGGCAAGTTCCCCACCGTCACCAAGTTAGACGAGCGGCGGGTTGAGTTCTTAGTACCAGAGCCCTTTGCGCCGTTTATCCGCTATGCCGGGGGGCTGGTGATCTTGCCAAAGCATCTGCTAGCTGACACGGTCACCGACATGAACATGGAGGGCAACCCCCAATTCCTCTCCACCTGGGGAACCGACACCGATCCCACAAAGATTGTGGGCAATGGCCCCTACCGCATGGTGAGCTACGCCCCCGGTCAACGCATCATCTTCGAGCGTAATCCCTACTACTGGCAAGGGACCGAGGCGGAGCCCCAGCCCTATATCGAGCGGTTTGTGCTCCAGATTGTTGAATCTACTGATGCCCAACTGCTGCAGTTCCGTTCAGGAGCCCTAGATCTAGTGGGGGTCTCCCCTGAAAATTTTGCGCTCCTCAAGCGAGAAGAGGACCGCGGCGATTTTTCGATTTACGAAGATGGTCCCCGGCCCGGCACTAATTTCTTTGGGTTTAACTTAAATCAGGCGAGCCGGAACGGCGAGCCCTTGGTAGATCCCGTCAAATCTGCCTGGTTTACCAACCCTGACTTTCGGCGGGCGATCGCCTATGCCATCGACCGGGACACCATGATCAACAATATCTTTCAGGGATTGGGGGAACCCCAGACTTCCCCCATCTCGGTGCAGAGCCCCTACTACCTCTCCCCCGAAGCGGGCGATATCGAAACCTATCCCTACAGCGTCGAGACCGCCAGAGAGCTACTGACGGGTGCCAGATTTACTTACACCGATGACGGTACCCTGCAGGATGAAGACGGCAACCGAGTACGATTTACTCTGATTACTAACTCCGGCAATAAAATTCGCGAGGCCATCGGGGCACAGATCAAGCGAGATCTGCTAGATATTGGCATTCAAGTAGACTTTCAGCCCATTGCATTCAATACCCTCGTGGGTAAGCTCACAGACACCCTGGACTGGGAGTGCTTCATCCTAGGATTCTCTGGCGGGGTAGAGCCTAACTCCGGCGGGAATGTCTGGAAGGTCGATGGTACGCTGCACACCTTTAACCAGTCAGCGCTGCCGGGGCAGCCTCCCTTAGAGGGACGAGTTATCTACGACTGGGAGCAGCAGATCAACGACTTGTATGTTCAGGGGGCCCAGGAGCTCGATGAAGAAAAGCGCAAAGCTATTTATGCCCAGACCCAGCAGCTGACTCAAGAGTATCTACCCTTTGTCTACCTGATCAATCCTTTATCGCTGGGAGCGGTGCGTAATCAGGTCGAGGGGGTGCAATATTCGGCCTTGGGCGGCGCGCTATGGAATGTGGAGGAGCTGCAGCTAGCGGCGGAATAGCAGGGGGGCAATACCGCGCCTTGAGCAGCCGGAAATTGCTATAACGTAGGTTGTTACCCGTAGAACTACCGTGCAGCCAGATCAGCTTCAGGCGCTCCTGCAAAGCGTTGCCCAAGGGACTACTACACCCGACCAGGCCCTCGACAAGCTCAAGTATTTTGACATTGAGCCCGTCGGCGGCTTTGCCCAGGTGGACCACCACCGCGCCCTGCGCACTGGCTTTCCGGAGGTGGTGTGGGGGCCGGGCAAGACGCCGGAGCAGCTCGTCAAGATCATGACGGCGCTGCGGGAGCAAGGGGATGCCCAGACCGTGGTGATGGCAACGCGCATCACGCCCGAAGTGCATGAGCAAATCGCCCCCCACCTGCCAGCAGCCCGCTACTACCCCGGTGCCCGCATCTGCGCGATCGCTCCTGACCCGGTCGAACCCCGCTACCCTGGTACCATTACCCTGATTTCGGCGGGCACCTCCGACCTGCCGGTGGCGGAAGAGGCGGCGGTCACCGCTGAGCTATGCGGCTTTGCCACCCAGCGGCTGTGGGATGTGGGGGTGTCGGGTATTCACCGGCTGCTGGCCCATCGCCACCTGATTGGTGAGGCGGATGTGCTGGTGGTGGTGGCGGGGATGGAGGGAGCCTTGCCCAGCGTGGTCACGGGTCTAGCAGACTGCCCGGTGGTGGCGGTGCCCACCAGCGTTGGCTACGGTACCCAGTTCAGTGGCCTGACGCCTCTGCTGACCATGCTCAACTCCTGCGCCACAGGGCTCGGGGTAGTCAATATTGACAATGGGTTCGGGGCGGCGATGCTGGCGGCGAAGATTTTGCGTACGGCAGCGCGGCTGTAGGTGTTGCCGCGGGTGGTGGAATGGCCAGCTATGACAAACCTGACTTTGACAGTCGCTGCAGGGACAGCATCGCCGCCGAGGCCACATGGCGGTGGTCGTCTTTGGCTAGGTAGCGCAGGGCCGATAGGCTCTTCTCCGTGGGTAATTGTCCTAACGCCTCCGCTAGCCGCTGCCGCACCAGCCAGTCTTCCGACTGGGCGAAGGTGAGGATCTTGTCCACCGACTCTACCGCCTTAATTTCACCCAATGCGGCGATCGCCGCCTGGTGAATCACCACCTCAGGGCTATCTAGAGCCTGCATTAAGGCATCGTAGGCCCGGGAGTCTTTGAGGTTGCCCAGGGCCACCGCCGCGCTAAAGCGCACCAGCCAGTCCACATCCTCGTACAGTGCCCGGTTCAACACCTCAAAGGCGCGGGGATCTTCCAAATACCCCAGCGCCCCCGCGGCGTCAGCCCGGATGCCGTAGTCCGGGTCCCCTTCTAAGATCTTGACCAAGGTGGGGTAGCTGTCCGGGTTGGGCTTCACCCCCAGGGCAAACACTGCCATGGAGCGCACCTGCAGGTTGTCATCGTCGATCACCTTTTTGATCAGAGGTGCCGCTTCCTCCGCCGAGTAATGCCGGAGGTTGGCGAGCGCCACCATGCGCTTGCTAGACTGCTCGCTCTCTAGCTGCTCGGCAATCTGCTCTAGCGTCATCGGCGTCATGTCGGTATCCTCTTTGATGTCCCTACTCATATTCTCTGTGTATCAGCACTCATATTCTCTGTGTATCAGCGCAAATCGGGCGCAAACGCCTTTCATGGTAGCGAGCTACCCAACGTAGTGGCTCTAGCTCAAGAGATAATCGCTGGCTGGGCCGTGGGATAAACCGGCGTCGGCAGCACCGTGTACACACAGACAGGCTGAGTCCGGCCCCGCAGTTGAAACGTCCCCACCGGAGCGTAGGAGAAGCGATCGCCCAGCGGCCTTGGCCCTATGGCCCGGTAGGTTGCCTCTGAGAGCAGCAGCGAAAATGGATTTCCCGTCACCACGACTTTGTTCAGCTCCTCCAGCCGGGCCGCTACATTGACCGTATCGCCCACCATCGAGTAGTTGAGCCGGTGGCGACTCCCCATGCTGCCGATGGACACAGGCCCCGTGTGGATGCCAATCCCAACGGCAATGGTGTCACGTCCCGCCCGTTGGAGCTGCTGATTGAGCTGCTGAATGCGCTCATGAACCGCCAGACCGGTCTCAATGGCCAGCAGCGCCTGCTGACTGAGGGCTGTTGGGTCGGCTTCTGCCGGTGGAAGCCTGAAATAGGCCATCACCTCATCCCCAACAAATTTATCGACAGTGCCGCCCCGATTGGTAATCTCCTGGGTAATGGCGTCGAGATATTGGTTGAGCCACCGCATCAGCCGCTGGGGGGGCAGGGCTTCGGCCACGGCGGTAAATCCGCGAATATCGATGAACATGACGGTGGCGATCGCCTCTTGTGCCGGTAGCTCTCCCTGGTTAAGGATGCGATCGCGCTGCTGCCACAGCAAACTAGCGGCGGTGGGGTCTAGATGAATGGCGAGCAGGGATTTGAGCTGCTGATTCTCCCACTGGGCGTTGAGCTGCGCCCCCAGAATT
>JBCCAG010000905.1:0-1738 GCA_039814955.1 Cyanobacteria bacterium P01_A01_bin.135 | reverse complement strand
CCAAGAGGGGGTCGATCTGCAGCATTTGGGCCACCTGGCGCACCCGCTGCTGGATATCGGCCTCGTGGGGGCTCTTGTAGCGCCAGGAGCGGGGCAGGGCGCGGGTGAGCCGCTCGGCTACCTGCTGCTGAGGGCTGATGGAGCTCAGCCTGTCGTCACCCATGCGCCGCAGGCCGAAGGCCAGGTTGTCGTAGACGCTCATGTGGGGGTAGAGGGCATAGCTCTGGAACACCATGGCGACGTTGCGCTGCTTGGGGGGCAGATCGTTGACTTTGCGATCGCCCACCCAGATGTCCCCAGCGGTGAGGGTTTCAAGTCCCGCGATTAGCCGCAGCAGAGTGCTCTTGCCGCAGCCGGAGGGACCGACTAGGGCTAGGAATTCGCCATCCTGCACAGCGAGGTTAATGTCCCGCAGAACGGAGACGGCATTTGGGGCATCTCTGAGGGCGTTGTCTAGGGCACCTTCATCACGATGAGGCGGGGCCTCACCGCCAGGGGACAGCACGGCAGAACCCGCTGCAACCGGGGTTGCATTGGCCTTTTGCTGCTGCCGTTGAGGAAACTGCTTGTAGACATGCTCTAAGGTAACCTGGGCCACGGTGCTGCCCTACTCCTTCAATCGCCAGCCCGGCTTCACCGTCTGACGCGATCGCGCCACCACCAGGGCGTCGTCCGGCACGTCCTCGGTAACCGTAGAGCCCGCCGCCACCGTCACATCCGCCCCCAGGGTAATAGGCGCCACCAGAACGCTGTTGGACCCGGTTTTACTGCGATCGCCAATAGTCGTCTCGTGCTTATTGACGCCGTCGTAGTTAGCGGTGATGGTGCCCGCGCCGATGTTCACCTGCTGCCCTAAGGTGGCGTTGCCCAAATAGGATAGGTGAGCCACGTTGGTTTTTTCTCCCAAGGTGGTCTGCTTCAGCTCCACAAAGTTGCCAATACGGCAGCCCTCGCCCACCTGGGCATTACCCCGCAGATGGGCGTAGGGGCCAACGCGGCTGTGGACACTGACGGCGCTGTCGCGAATCACCGAATATAGGACCGTGACGCCCTCGCCCAGAGTGCTGTTCTCGACCAGCGTGCCCGGGCCAATGTGACAGCCTGTCTTGACCACGCTGCTGCCTCGCAGATGAGTCTGGGGCTCAATTACCACGTCGGGCTCTATATCTACCGTGTCGTCGATAGTAATGCTGTTGGGGTCCACTAGGGTAACTCCCCCTCGCATCCAGCGCTCCCGGATTCTAGTTTGTAGAATATCGTAGGCGGTGGCCAGCTGCACCCGGTCGTTGATTCCCAAAATTTCGCCGGGGTCTTCCACATCTACTGCCATCACCGGGGACATCATGGCGATCACGTCGGTGAGGTAGTACTCTTGCTGGTCGTTGTTGGTCTGCAGCTTTGGCAGCGCCGCCTTCAGCGCGTCCCAGCGGAAGCAATACACCCCGGCATTGATGCGCGGGTTTTGGCGCTGTGCCTTGGTGCAGTCCCGGTGCTCGATGATTTGGGTGACCACGTTCTGGCCGTCGCAGAAGACGCGGCCATAGCCTTTAGGGTTAGAGAGCTGGGCGGTGAGGATCGTGGCTTCGTTGCCCTGGACCTGGTGGGTCTCTAGCAGGCGCTGCAGGGTTTCGGGCCGCAGCAGGGGTACATCGCCGTTGAGCACCAGCAGATCGCCCTGAAAGCCTTCGAGCTGGGGGATCACCTGCTGCACCGCGTGGCCGGTACCTAGCTGCTCGGT
>JBCCAG010000103.1:0-8685 GCA_039814955.1 Cyanobacteria bacterium P01_A01_bin.135 | reverse complement strand
TTGACGATGCGAGGTGCATCGCAAGTCGTTCCAAACGTTTTTCAAAAAATATGACGTCCGAATCCGATAGAAAAGTTGCCATTATGCTGCGGGTTTCTGCTCCGGTCGCCGATATGGTCCGGCAAATGGCCCAATCCGAAGCGAAGTCCATCAGCGATATTTTCACTGAGCTGCTGCTTGAAAAAGCGTCGAGTCTCCCTGATGTAAAGCCGTAAGTCTCTTGCCGAGCCTAGCACTCGTTGCGTTTGCTCCCCTATTTGGATAAGTCACCCATGAAATTAATGGTCTACTCCCACGATGCCTTTGGGCTGGGAAATATCCGGCGCATGGTAGCCATCTGCAGCTATTTGCTCGACGCGATGCCAGGACTTTCCGTTTTGGTGGTGTCTGGGTCCCCCGCGCTGCACAGCTTCCGCCTCTCCCCGCGGCTCGACTACATTAAGCTGCCCTGCCTCAGCCGCGACCAAGCAGGGCAGATGGGCGCTACGTTTCTCGATACTTCCTTAGAGGAGACGGTAAACCTGCGGGCGGAGCTGATTTTGTCGGCTACCCAGCACTTCAAGCCGGATGTATTCCTGGTAGATAAGAAGCCCAGCGGCCTCCTGCAGGAGCTGCAGCCCACCCTCAACTACCTGGAGCGCCGTACCCTCACGGGCATCAAGACGCAGCTGGTGCTGCTGCTGCGGGACATTTTAGATGCGCCAGAGGTCACCCGCCGCCAGTGGAAGCGTCAGGGCTACTTTGACTTAGTCGAGCGGCTCTACAGCCAGATTTGGGTGGTGGGCAGCCCTGATGTGTTTGACCTGCCGCGGGAGTATGGTTTTCCCGAAGCGATCGCCAACAAAGTCCGCTTTTGTGGCTACATCCGCCGTCAGCCGGGGCGGCGATCGCGAGCCACGGTGCGCCAGGATCTTTACCTCAACCCGGAGGACCAGATGGTGTTGGTCACCCCCGGCGGCGGGGCGGACGGGGAGAGCCTGGTGATGACCTACCTGAAGATGGCCACTGGCCCAGCGGCGGCAACCCTGCCCGTCACCCTTAAAAGCCTAATCGTCTGCGGCTATGAGATGCCCCTACCGCAGCGGCAGCGGGTGCATGACATCGCCGCTGCCCATCCCTACATTGAGGTAATCGACTTTAGCGATGACGTCCTCAGCCTGATGGACGCCGCCGATCTGGTGGTGTCTATGGGAGGGTACAACACCACCTGCGAGATTTTGTCCCTGCGCAAGCGGGCCGTGGTAGTCCCCCGCATTCACCCCGTTCAAGAGCAGTGGATGCGCAGCGAGCGCCTGGCCCAGCGGCAGCTCCTCTATAATTTGCCGCCCCAGCAGCTCTCGCCGGAAGCCCTTGCCGTCGCCGTAAAGCAACAGCTCAAGACTGCACTTCCCCCAACTCAAGTTATTGACTTGGGGGCTCTGCCCCGCATCAGCAAGCTAATGGCAGCCCTATTGCCCTGCCCGTTTACCACCCATTCCTTTCGCTCCTCATTCCCATGTCTAGTTACTGCGCCCTAAATCCCACCACGAATCTAAGCCAGCCTCCCGTGGTGGGCTACCTGCTTAAAACCTTTCCTAAGCTCTCGGAAACCTTTATTCTCAACGAGATTCTGGAGCTAGAGCGGCAGGGGGTGGCGCTGCACCTGTTCTCGCTGCGATCGCCCGCCGACGAGACGCCCCACCCCGCTGTGGCCCAGGTCAAATCCCCCGTCACCTACATCCCCTCCCTGCTGCCCAGCCCTACCGCCCAAGCCACTAACGCCCTTATTGAAACCCACCTTGCTTTGCTGGGGGAGGCCGCCAGCCAACCGTCTCCTCAGTTTTACAGCGCAGTCAACCTATTTTTTCAGCGGCAAGACCCAAAGGACATCAACGAACTCCTGCAGGGCATTTACCTGGCCCGCGAGCTGCAGCGCCTGAATGTTGCCCACCTGCATGTGCATTTCGCCAACATTCCAGCCGCCACCGCAGAAATCGCCTATGAAATCTGCAGGGTGCCCTTCAGCATTACGGCCCACGCCAAGGACATTTACCTGACGCCGTCAGCAGAGCTAGATCGCCGCATCGCCAAGGCGGAATTCGTCCTCACCTGCACCGACTTCAACCGCCGCTACCTGAATGAGCTTTCCACCAGCGATACGCCGATTCACTTGGCCTATCACGGCATCGATCTAGCTCGGTTTACAGGGGACACTGCCACCCAAAGCGCCCCCCTAGAAGTGCTTTCCGTGGGGCGCTTCTGCGAGAAGAAGGGCTTTACCTACCTGCTGCAGGCCTGTCGCCAACTGCGCGATCGCGGTGTGCGCTTCCACTGCGCCATCGTCGGCTACGGCCCCCTGGAGGCGCAGATGCAGGCCCAAATTACCGACTATGACCTGGAAGCCGTGGTGACGCTGGTGGGCAAGCTTACCCAAGACCAGGTGCTCGAGTGCTACCGCCAAGCCGATGCGTTTGTGCTGCCTTGCGTGGTCACGGAAGACGGCGATCGCGACGGCATACCCAACGTGCTGCTGGAGGCGATGGCCATGGGGCTACCGGTGGTATCCACCGGCATCTCCGGCATTGGGGAGCTGGTGCGCCCTGAAGAGAACGGCCTGCTGGTGCCCCAGCGGGACGCCGACGCCCTGGCCCAGGCAATGCTGCGGCTGGCCGAAGACGACGGGCTGCGATCGCGGCTGGGTCAAGCGGGACAGCGGACGGTGCAGCAGGGGTTCACGTTGTCGCAGAACGTGGGCGAGGTGAAGGCCCACCTGTTCCGGGCGCTCCAGCCTGTCGCTCCGAAAGACGGCTGGGTGAGCGACTTCTCCGCCGCGATCGCCGCGTCTATCAATCAGCAATCTGTCAATCAGCAATCTGTACAGGAGATTACCTCATGAAACGGTTAATGTTTTACTGCCAGCACATCCTTGGCATCGGCCACCTGATCCGCAGCATGGAGATCGTCAAAGGGCTGCTGCCTGAGTTTGAGGTGTGCTTCGTCAACGGCGGCGAGGTGATCGACGAATTCCCTATTCCCGATGGGGTGAGAGTGGTGAACTTGCCACCTCTCAAGACCGACGCCGGCTTTCGCGCCCTGCAGGTGCCCCCAGGTTTTGACACCGTTGAAGAGGTGCTGGCCTTCCGCCGCGATCGCCTGGTGGCGCTGTGCCAGGGGTTTCACCCCGACGTGCTGATGGTGGAGCTGTTTCCCTTTGGTCGCCGTAAGTTTTCAGCGGAGCTGCTGCCGCTGATCGAGCAGGCCAAGGCCCAGGGCAGCAAAATCGTCTGCAGCCTGCGGGACATTGTGGTCACTAAACAGGACCAGGCCCGCCACGAGGCCAAGGTGTGCAAGCTGATGTGTCCTTTCGACCTGCTGCTGGTGCATGGCGACCCGGCCTTCATGCCCCTGGAGCGTAGCTTTTCCCGAGTGAATGACCTCACCTGTCCGGTGCGCTACACCGGCTATGTGGTGCAGCAGCAGCCTGACACCCCCCCCGCTCTGCCCCTATCCCAGCCCTCAATCTTGGTGAGCATCGGTGGCGGGCGGTTCGGCCATGAGCTGCTGGCCTGCGTGGCCCAGGCCAGCTCTCTGTTGGCGGAGCGACTGCCGCACCACATTTACATGTTCACCGGCCCCTTTGCCCCCGACGCGGTGCTTGAGCGCATGGAAGCTGTGGCCGCCCGGCAGCCCAATTTGTCGGTGCAGCGCTACACCCCTCACCTGTTGCAGTATATGCAGCAGGCAGACCTCTCTATTAGCATGGCGGGCTACAACACCACCATGAATGTGCTCACAACTGGCGTCCGGTCCCTGCTGCTGCCCTTTAAGGGCAACGACGACCAGGAGCAGACCCTGCGCTCGGAGCGGCTGGAGGAGCTGGGGGTGGTGTCGGTACTGCGTCCGGAGGACCTAGAACCGCAGCGGTTTGCGGAGCGAGTAGTGGCCTATTTGCAGCGATCGCCTTCGGAGATGACGTTTGATTTGCGGGGGGTGGGCCGGACGGCGGCCTATGTGGGGGAGCTGTGCGAGGCGTCGGCGCTGGCGTCGGTTTGATGGAATTTGGCGATCGCGTTTCCCCGTTTGGGATTTTGGCGATCGCGGGTTTGGAAAATTTGGGATTTGGTTTGACGTTTTTTTGGGCGCAATTTAATCGCGCCCCTACATATGACCGGGTGCGTTTGGATGAGGCCCCCAATCTATGACCTGGGCGGATGCCATCCGCCCCTACGCCGGAAATATTATGAACACACCGCGTATTTGTATTACGACCCTGGAATATCCACCGGATATCGGAGGCGTTGGCACCTCAGTGCACCGCATTGCCCACATGTTGCGGGCCTCCGGCTACGAGGTCCATGTGACCGTATTTCACTCTAAGCACCGCAAGGAGACTGACAACACCACCCGCACGGGCTACCGCACCACCGTGGATGACGGCGTTCATGTGCATCGAGTCCGCTCTGCCGTGCGCTCAGAGACTCTGGCAGTGCAGGACTACCTGAGCGAAGTGTACGCCCAGGTGCGATCGCTCCACCTGCGTTACCAGTTCGACGCCTTCCACGCCTTTTTCCTCAACGAAACTGGCTTCCTCACCACGCTACTGGCGCGGGAGTACGGGGTCCCGGTAATCAACAGCATCCGCGGCAACGACCTGCATAAGCACATCTTCAACCCCAAGCAGCATGGGCAGATGGCTTGGACCCTGGAGAACTCCGACTGGGTCACCTGCGTCAGCCAGGACCTGCGGCGGCGGGCTAACGTGCTGGCTCCCGGTCTGGAGCGCAAGTCTACCGCATTTTGGAACTCCATTGTGCCGGTTGAGTTTGACGGGATGGCCGTCCCGCCCCCAGTGCAGTCCCTGCGGCAGCAGCCGGATACGGGCCTGCTGGTGGGATCTTTGGGCCGCTTCCGCGACAAGAAAGGCATTGACTTTTTGATTGACGCCTGCGCCGAGCTGCAGGCTGAGCTGCCCCTAACGCTGTTGCTAATCGGCGACTTTGTGCCCAAGGAAAAGGCCTACTGGGACGACCTGATTGCCCACAGCCCGTTCAGTCGCATCCACATCACTGGCATGATGCCTCGCGAGGCGGCCCTCACCTTCCTCCCCCACCTGGACGTGTTCGCCGTCCCCTCTATCCACGACGGCTGCCCCAACGCCATGCTAGAAGCGATGATGGCGGGCTGCCCGGTAATAGGCACCGGCGTTGATGCTATCGGCGAAATCCTCAGCGACGGCGAAGATGCCCTCGTGGTGCCCCCTAGCTCTAGTAAGGCGATCGCCCATGCCCTGCGCCGTTTGGCCCATTCTCCGGAGCTGTGCCAGTCGCTGGGAGCGGCGGCCCGCGCTAAGGTGCTGCGAGATCTAGCCCCGGCGGTGGAGCAGGCCAACTGGGCGCGGGTCTATGCCCAAGTGCTGCAGACGGCACCGATGGCCGTAACGGCGGCGTAACTATCAAACCCCCGTCGGTTGGGTTGATGGAAACCCAACAAAACCCAACCCCATCACGTCTAGCTTTGGGTTACGCTGCGCTCCCTAGCGAAGTCATGCCCAAAGGGCTATATCCAACCGACGGCCCTGCACTACCTCATCCCTCATTCCAACCATGACCACACCCAAAATCACCATCATCATCGCTCCCCGCGAGCGCTTCAGCTACACCCAACAGTCCCTAGAGAGCCTCTACACCCACACCACCCTCCCCTTCAACCTCATCTACATCGACGGCAACTCTCCCGCCCCCGTACGGCGCTATCTGCAGGATCAAGCCGACCAGCGCGGCTTCCAGCTCCTTCGCACCGACTACTACCCCTCCCCCAACCACGCCCGTAACCTGGGCCTCAGCCAGGTCACCACCCCCTACGTCCTGTTCATCGACAACGATGTCGAGGTTTCCCCCGGCTGGTGCGATCACCTCTTGGCCTGTGCAGAAGAGACCCAGGCTACCGTGGTCTGCCCGCTGACCTGCATCGGCAAGCCCCTGCACCAAAAAATCCATTTGGCAGGGGGGGAGGCGCGCCTGGTGCTCGAGGTGGCGGGCGATCGCCATCGCTACAAGGTGCATGAGAAGCACTACTTCGTGAACCGCCCGGTGGCCGAGGTGCAAGACCAGCTCCAGCGCCGCCAGTGCGAGTTTGCCGAGTTCCACTGCATGCTGGTGCGCACGGAGATTTTCCAGAAGACGGGGCTGCTGGACGAGAAGCTGCGCAGCACCCGCGAGCATATCGACTTTTGCCTCAGCGTGGCCCAGGCGGGCGGCACCCTCTTTTGCGAACCGGCGTCGGTGGTCACCTACGTCCCCGATATGCTCTACCGCTGGTCCGACCTCGCCTACTTTATGCTGCGCTGGAGCGACGAGTGGGAAGAGAAAAGCCTGAAGCGCTTCCGCAAAAAGTGGAGCCTGGACAAGGACAAGTACTTCAAAAAGCGCTACCGCCGCATGGGCTACCGCCGTCACCAGGCCTTTCTGCGCCCGCTGGTGCAAAAGCTCACCTTGGGACGCTCCGTGCCCTGGCTGGAGCAGGGGGCGATCGCCCTGGAGCACCGGTTCAACCGGGGATATATCGCTTGGTATAAGCGGCGGATGACGAACCGCCCTGTGCTGACGCCGACGCTGCCGCAGCTAGATGGGTCGGCCCAGAGGGAGAAGCGAGAAACTGCGCCTTTGGGCTAGATAGCGAGCCTGGTGCCCGTGAAATTGACCTGTTTAGCGATATCGGAGAACAGCTATACGCTTTGGTCTCACCCCCCTCAATCCCCCTCTGAAAAGGGAGGGAGCTCAGTTCTCTTTCCAAGCTACCGTGTACACACATCTTGGCTGTGAGTCGTAAATGTTGCTTTACCCCCCTCAATCCCCCCTTGGAAAGGGGGGAAGTCATGGTCCTCCCCCTTGGCAAGGGGGAGTTAGAGGGGGTAATCCGAAATGCTAAATACATCCATGAAATCCTTCATTGCCAATCGTCCCCATGCCGCGCCCCAAATCCCTTAAAGCCACTCTCCCCGGCCTCAGCCGTATCCTCAAGCAGTTCGCCCCCCAAATTGCCCGGGAGCGGCGTTTGCTCAGCCTCTCCTTCGTAGCTCTGCTGCTGGAAACCGGGGCACGGCTGCTGGAGCCCTGGCCGCTGAAGTTCATCTTTGACCGGGTGATTATTCCCGGTTTCTCCATGGACTCCCAAGCGGGCGTCTTTGGCCTTGGCCCCGTTGCCCTGCTCACCCTGCTCACCCTCTCTCTGGTAGGCATCTCCACCCTGCGGGGGGTAGCCGCTTACCTGAGCACCGTGGGCATGGCCGTCGCCGCCACCCGGATTATGACGGATATCCGCGCCCAGCTCTATAGCCACATTCAGCGGCTTTCGCTGACCTTTCACAGCCAGTCCAAAAGCGGCGATCTGATTGCCCGAGTCACCTACGACATTGAGCGCCTGCGTGAGGTGACGGTGGTGGCGGCGCTGCCGCTGCTCACCAACTGGCTGACTCTGGTGGGGATGCTGAACGTCATGCTGTGGCTCAACTGGGAGCTGGCGCTGATTGCCCTGCTGGTGCTGCCCCTGTTTGCCCTATCCACCATTAAAATGACCAAAAAAATCCAGCGGGTGGCGCGGCGGCAGCGGCAGCGGGAGGGGGCGATGGCGGCTTCGGTGGCGGAGGCGATTGGGGCCATTAAGGTGGTGCAGGCTCTAGGGCTGCAGACCATGTTGGAGGACAGCTTTGCTGGCCACAACCGTAAAAGCCTGCAGGAGAGTGCCGAGGCCCAGAAGCTGCGGGCGGGGCAGGAGCGGCTGGTGGAGGTGCTGGTGGCGATCGCCACGGCGCTGGTGCTCTGGCGCGGGGTGCAGCTCACCCTGCAGGGGGCGGTCACTGCGGGGGATCTGCTGGTATTTATCACCTACCTGAAGGTGGCCTTCAAACCCATGCGCCAGCTCGCCAAGTACACCGGTCAAATCGCCAAGGCCACCGCCTCCGGCGAGCGAATCCTCGACGTGCTCAATACCGTCCCCCAGGTGCGGGACCTGCGGGGAGCGGCCCCCGCGCCAGCCTTTCGGGGCGAGGTGCGGTTTGAGGGGGTGAGCTTTGGCTACGGAGCTGAGGCAGACTGCGCGGTGCTAGATGGCCTCAGCTTTCAGGTTGAGCCGGGGCAGCAGGTGGCGCTAGTGGGGCCCTCCGGGGGCGGTAAGTCTACCCTGGTGAGTCTGCTGATGCGCTTTTACGACCCCGTGGAAGGCCGCATCTTGATGGACGGCCACGACCTGCGGGAGTATACCCTGGACTCCCTGCGGCAGCAGTTTAGCGTGGTGCTGCAGGAGAGCGTCCTGTTTGCCACCACCGTGCGGGAGAACATCGCCTACGGCTGCCTTAATGCTGCCAACGCCACCGACGCAGACGTTGAAGCCGCCGCCAAGTTAGCCAACGCCCACGACTTCATTTTGAGACTGCCCCAGGGCTACGACACCGTGCTGGGGGAACGGGGGGCAACTCTCTCCGGCGGGCAGCGGCAGCGCATCGCCATTGCCCGGGCCGCCATCCGCAAAGCGCCCCTGGTGATTTTGGATGAGCCCACCACCGGGCTAGATAACGAGAGCGATCGCCTGGTGACCTCGGCCCTCAACCGTCTCACAGCGGGTAAAACCGCCTTTGTAATCTCCCACAACCTCCAAGCCGCCCGCACCGCCGACAGGATCCTCTATCTGGACCAGGGGCGAATTTTAGAG
>JBCCAG010000443.1:0-4038 GCA_039814955.1 Cyanobacteria bacterium P01_A01_bin.135 | reverse complement strand
GTTAGGTTTGAGTCGGCCATGACATTACCCATTTGTCAGGATCTTTGATAGGTCCGCTGTGTCATCACTCAGTTTGACGAATGACCATCTGGCTACGCTTCTACCTCGCCCGCGAATGAATTGTGGGCTAATTTGCGGGCGTCTCAGGACTAGAGTTTATCGTTTGGCAGTGTCAAAAAGACATTAATTTTTCTAGCCCGCAATGTATTAAGCGCGAAGCGCTAAGGGCCATGGTGTAGAGTTCCCGTAGGTTAGAGTTCGCCATGCAACCCAACGATAGCCGTTTTGTCGGGTTTCTTGACATCAACCCAGCCTCCACAGCAGCAAAGCGAAACACCCATGAAGCGCCGTCACCTCATCCAAGCCGCAGTGGCCACCCTCGCCGCCTTCGGCACTAGCCCCTTGCGCCTCCAGCGCGATGGCCTGCGCTACGCCCGCACCCTGGCCCAACCCACCCGCCGTAAACGGGCGCTGCTGGTGGGCATCAACCGCTACCCAGCAGAATCCCTGTTCACTAATCTAAAGGGCTGTGTCCAAGATGTGGCGCTGCAGGAGCAGCTTTTGCGCCACCGCTTCGGCTTCGCAGATATCGAAACGCTGACCGATGAAGCGGCCACCCGCGACAACATCTTGACTACCTTTGAGGAGTTTTTGATTAAGCCCTGCCAGGAAGACGACGTGGTGGTGTTCCACTTTTCCGGCCACGGGCGGCGGGTGCTAGACCCCGACGGGGAGGTGCGATCGCTCACGGGGGACACCCAAGAGCGCCTCAACAGTACCCTGGTCACCGCCGATGATGACTCCCTGCGCCGCCGGGACAAAGTTGTCTCCGACATTATGGGCCGCACATTGTTTCTACTGACCTCGGCCCTCAAAACTCCTAACGTCACGATGGTATTGGATAGCTGCTACGCCGGCGGCGGTGTCCGGGGGGATACCCGCGTCCGCTCTGCTGCGGGAGATACCCTGGATAGCTTTGAGTTTCGCGCCAGCGAGGCGGCGTTGGACTACCAGCGGCGCTGGCTGGGGGAGATGAGCGAAGTGGAGCTGAAGCAGCGGCGGGCGATGGGCATTGCCAAGGGAATTGCGATCGCTGCGGCGCGGGACAACCAAAAGGCGGTGGACGCCAGCTTTGACCAGTTCCATGCGGGGGCCTTTACCTATTTCCTTACCCAGTACCTGTGGCAGGCGACGGATTCGGTGGAGCAGGTGATTGCCAATGTGTCTTTGAACCTGGACCAGGCCGCTTTTCCCCAGCGGCCTTTGGGCTGCGTGGCCCCCGCCGCCTGCAGCGAAGCGCAGCCTCCTACTGGCCCCCAGCCCGTTTATTTTGTGGACCCCCAAGCGGTAGACGAAATCCCCGCCGCCGCTGTTCTGCTGCCAAACCAAGGGGGCGATCGCGCCACGATATGGCTGGGGGGCGCGGCTCCGGGTGCCCTGGTGGCCTACGGTGAGGGGGCACAGTTTATGGTGGCGGGGGCTTCCGGGCAAGACGTAACGGTTGAGGTGATTAGCCGTGATGGCCTAGAGGCCCAGGTGCAGCTTAGCCAACCGCTGCCAGCGGGTACCCGGCTGCAGGAGGCGGTGAGGGTAGTGCCCCGCAATGTGGCCCTGCGCATTGGCCTGGACCCCTCTTTGGAGACAGATGCCGCTGCTTTTGAAGAGGGAATTGGAGAGATAGGCGATCGCTTTGAGGCGGTGCGGCCCACGATGGAAGCCATTAATGGTGAGCCGCAGCCGGTGTATGAGGGCGAGGCGGTTCACTACATCCTCAGCCGCCTTACCCCGCAGTATCAGGCGTTTCTGCAGCGGCCCAATGATGGGCTGCCCAGGGACGGTAGGGACATGGCATCGCCATGTCCAGACAAAACGCATACCCCAAATCAGCAATGTCTACCGCATCTGCCCGAAGAAGGCAGCCTGGTGTTGCTGACTGCAGGCATCGACGCGGTGGTGCCTGGGTCAGTTCAGAGTTCAGGGGTTGCAGTCACCGATGCCCTGCAGGATCTCAAGGCCACGTTGAATACCCTTTACACTGCCCGCTTCGTTAAGCTGGCCCTCAACAGCGACGCCCAGCAGGTGGCGGACCCCGACGCGCCAGGGCTGACGGTATCGGTACGCGTGGAGCTGCTGACGGAAGACCAGGAACCCGCCGGAGAGCCACCTGTAGTAGATGGGGTGATGCAGGTGCCGGTGGAGACGCCGTTTCGGTTTGTGGTGACGAACCGGGAAGCGGAACCGCTTTACCTGTCGATTTTGGAGGTGGATGAGGTGGGGGAGGTGACGCCCCTGTTTCCGAATCAGTTTATGGCGGCGGTGGCGCAGACGGTGCTGGAGAGCGGGGTGCCGAAAGTTGTCCCTGACCCGAATATCTTGGATTTTGTGTTTGAGGAGCCGCTGCGGGGGGAGTTTTTGGTGATGGTGAGTCGGCGATCGCCTAGGCAGGCGCTGATTGCATTGGGGAATGAGCGGCGATCGGCAGGGTTGCCATTGGTGGATGCGCTGCTGGCGGATGTGAGTGGGGTGGCGCTGAACCGGAATAGTACGGCGCAGCGGCTGGGGCTATCGACGGCGGAGTTTGCGGCGTTTTCGCTGCCGTTTCGAGTGGTGGGGTCATCAGCGAATTAGGGAAGTATTAAATTGAAAAGACAATCATTCACAGAGTTCCTCATGACGTCCACGGGCATTTCCTCTACGATTACCAGCCTGAATGATATTGAGGCTCGCTTTGGCCTGACTCAGGCGAGCGACCCGGCTTTCTTTTTTGAGTGGCAGGAAGAACTGCCGGAGCTGACGGCAGAGGACTGTGCCTTTTTGGACCGGCTGAAGCAGCGTTTTCACTATTACCAAGCGGACGGGTTGATTACGGAGGGAACTATTAACCTCGTGCTGGTGGCCCCTTTGCTGGAGTATTTGGGGCTCTGCGACCCGCCCTACAAAATTCAGGGGGAGAAACTGGTGCGGATTGATGTGCAGGATGGGGGCAGGCGGCTGCAGGGGTTGATTGATGTGCTGGTGGTGCAGGACTTGCTGTGGCTGGTGTTGATTGAGAGTAAGCGTTATGGGTTTAGCGTGACGCAGGCGCTGCCGCAGACGCTGGCCTATATGATGGCGGCGGGAGCGTCGCCGTCGTTTGGGCTGATTACGTCTGGGGAGGATTATCTGTTTGTGAAGCTTGACCGGGAGCGGCTGCAGTATGACCTGTCGGATAAGCTGACACTGACGACGCGGCGGGGGAATCAGCTATACCCCGTGCTGCAGGTGTTGAGGCGACTGGTTAAGTTGGTGTGAAGGTTTTGCGGAAATACTCTGTTGCGGAGTGAATACAGTGGGTATGTGTCCCCGCCTCGCCCTGTGATTATCCTATGTCTACACTGCCTTTGAAATCGGTAACGATCGCGATGTTGGCGGTGATAGTAGTGCCACTCACGGCAAGGGGAGATGAGGCTCGTGGCTTGGCCCAGGCTGGCAGTAGACAGGGGCAGTGGGCAATCGTTGCTCAAGCGAGTGCCGATGACGATCAACCAAGCGACGCAGATAGACTATTTTCTGAAGCGTTTCAGCACTGGCGTCGAGGCGAGTATCCTATCGCTCTAGAGAAGTTGCAGACGGCACTTGAGCTGTATCGTCAGGCAGGCGATCGCCAGGGTGAGAATCGTACTCTGACAGGCTTGGGAGCTATTAATGACAGCCAAGGCCAGTACTCAGAGGCGCTGCGATACTATCAACAGTCTCTAGCGATCGCTCAAGAAATCGGCGACCGGGCCGGGGAAGGCGTCAGCCTCAATAACATCGGCTTCATCTACTCCAGTTTAAGCCAGTACACAGAGGCCCTCGACTACTACCAGCAGAGCTTGGCGATTCTTCAGGAGATAGGCGACCGGGCCGGGGAAGGCGGCAGCCTCAATAACATCGGCTTCATCTACTCCAGTTTAGGCCAGTACACAGAGGCCCTCGACTACTACCAGCAGAGCTTGGCGATTCGTCAGGAGATAGGCGACCGGGCCGGGGAAGGCGGCAGCCTCAATAACATCGGCG